>NZ_AHCD03000026.1:300000-434252 GCF_000238295.3 Pseudoalteromonas rubra | reverse complement strand
TGCACTTAATTCATCCATGAATCTCATCGACATTCGTACTTCCATGTACGTCAAACCCGTTGCAGCAATGCTGCGGGTTTTTTGCTATGTGTGATTTAAAAAAATTGTATAACTTACCGATCAAAAAGCCCACACCATCGTCATCCCGCACTTGATGCGGGAACTGCTCACAGGTCATATGGAGAGTATAAATGACACGCCGACATACCCCACACCACCGTCATCCCGCACTTGATGCGGGAACTACTCACAGGTCATATGGAGAGTATAAATGACACGCCGACCTACCCCACACCACCGTCATCCCGCACTTGATGCGGGAACTACTCACAGGCCGCACGGCGGTATAAATGACACGTCGACCTACCCCACACCATCGTCATCCCGCACTTGATGCGGGAACTGCTCACAGGCCACACGGCGGTATAATACCAATTTCACTTAATACCTGGTCTATTTGAAGGAACAAATAGGACGCTAACAGCGTTAAAAATCTCTCATTTAGAACCTTATACCTTAGACATAGGTTCACAAATTTTTGACTTGTTATCGACCCTATTTTCTCGCCTCAAAATAGATCACTTAATTAAGCAAATTGGTATAAATGACACGTCGACATACCCTACACCACCGTCGTCCCGTACTTGGAGCGGGAACTACGAGCAGGCCATTCGAAGAGTATGAATGACACATCGTCCCTGCATTCATTACCAGACAATTCATCAAATCACCTTTGCCCATCCATGTACCCGGATATCTCTTATGAAGAGTCGTGCCAAGGTTATCTTTAGGTGTCGTCGAGATTATGGTTCTAGGAGCGCGCTCATGCTCAGCGTGGATGTTTTACCTTTGGCTCTGTCAGCCAGCGCGTTATTACTCTCTTACTCCCGTGATTAGTTAAAATAATTGCCCCGATTTTAAATAAATTTAAATCTCCTCAGTTTCAAATTCTCAGGCCTTCACCTTCTAATGACTAAAGAATGAGGGTATTAAAATGCTTGTTTTTGCTTTTTTTGGGAATTAATATTCCATTCAATCTCCTGGATCACAGTGTTTGTGGAAATAAATATGCTTGATCTGTGCTTTTCGGCCATGTTAAAACATAGGCAATTCATCAACAGGACCAATGCCCACATGCAAATTATTACGTTGTCACTATCGCTTAACCTCTTACTGCTTAGCTGTAAGAGCGGGGCGTAGTTGCGCGTAAGGGCAGCAACACGATAAACCCCGCACACCGTGCGGGGTTTTTTTATGCTTAAACGAGGACATCAGGTATGCAAGATAAGGTTTGGATATTCGACACGACATTAAGAGATGGAGAGCAGGCGCTTAAAGCCAGTCTGACGGAAGAAGATAAAATTCTGCTCGCGCATACCATTAGTCGTTTAAATGTAGATGTGATGGAAGTTGGGTTCCCGGTATCAAGCCCGGCTGACTTTCGTGCCGTACAACGGATCGCAAGAGAAATTAGTGGGCCAAGCATTTGTGGTTTGGCACGTGCTGTCAGTAAAGACATTGAAGCCTGTGGTGAGGCACTAAGGCCGGCAGAGAAACGCCGTATTCATACGTTTATTGCAACCAGTCCGCTGCACTTGGAACATAAACTCAGAATGTCGCTGGATGATGCGACCGAGATGGCGGTGAAATCGATCAAGCAGGCGCGTAATTATACCGATGATGTTGAGTTTTCGTGTGAAGATGCAGGGCGTACCCCTTATGACGATTTATGTCGTATTGTTGAGCGGGCAATTGATGCCGGTGCCAGCACCATTAACTTGCCCGATACGGTGGGTTATGTGACGCCAGACGAGTATGCAGCAATGATCCATCATATTCGTCACAATGTGCCAAATATCGACAAGGCACGCCTGAGTGTGCACTGCCATAACGATCTTGGCCTGGCCGTCGCAAACTCTATCGCCGCGGTGCAGGCTGGTGCGAGACAAATCGAATGTACTATTAATGGGATTGGTGAGCGCGCGGGCAACTGCTCATTAGAAGAAGCGGCGATGATCTTAAAAATGCGTGAAGACCATTTGCAAGTGAGCTGCGATATTCGCAGTGAAGAGATTTACCGCGCATCACGTCAGGTTGCCAAAATTTGCAATATGCCAGTACAGCCGAACAAAGCGATTGTTGGCGAAAACGCCTTTGCGCACAGCTCCGGGATCCACCAGGATGGAGTACTAAAAGCACAAAATACCTATGAGATTATGTCACCCGAAACCGTTGGTGTCCCTAATAACCAGTTAAACATGACGTCGCGTTCTGGCCGCCATGTGATTGAGCATCGACTGAGCGAGTTGGGGTATCAGCAATCTGACTACGACATGGACTCTCTCTATGACAGCTTCCTGGCTCTGGCCGATCAAAAGGGCACAGTATATGACTATGACCTGGAAGCGATGATCCACTTCAATCAGATCACCGATAAAGATGACTTCTACCAGTTGCAATTTGTCAATGCGTCATCGAACTCTCAATCGATCGCCAGCGCAACCGTAGGGATTGCAATGGGTGAGCAGCTCAAACAGGAAGCTGCCACGGGTAACGGTCCGGTGGAGGCGGCATTTCTGGCACTTGAGCGTATTACCGGGAAGACAATTGATATTGTCGAGTACAACCTGGATGCAACCGGGCAGGGGGCCAGCTCTCTGGGGCAGGTCGATATGATAGCCAAATACGATGGTCGCCAGTACCACGGTACCGGGCTGGCAGCCGATGTGGTGGAAGCGTCTGTGCACGCCATGATCCACGTTTATAACTTAATTCACCGAGCCGCCAAGGTCTCGAGTTTGAAACAACAAAGGAAAGCAGGATGAGTCAATCAAATTATCAGATAGCAGTATTAGCCGGTGATGGCATTGGACCTGAGGTGATGGCTGTCGCTGAGCTGGTGCTCGATAAAGTCAGTGAGGTATTTGGTATTGGCTTAGAGCGCCAACATCACGCCATTGGCGGCGCGGCCATTGATGAATATGGTGTTGCGTTGCCCGACACAACTTTGGCAGCCTGCGAAGCATCAGATGCGATTTTGTTTGGTTCTGTCGGCGGACCTAAGTGGGAGCATTTGCCACCTCAGGAGCAGCCAGAGCGCGCCTCTTTGTTGCCGCTGAGAAAGCACTTCGGGTTGTTTTGTAATCTGCGCCCGGCGCAATTATTGCCAGCACTGAGTGCTGCCTCTCCGTTGCGGGCTGATATTAGCCAGCAGGGCTTTGATATTCTGTGCGTGCGTGAGTTAACCGGTGGCATTTATTTTGGTGAAAAAGGCCGTGAAGGTAGTGGTGCAGAGGAAGCTGCATTTGATACCCAACGTTACAGCCGTCAGGAAATCGAGCGTATTGCTCGCTTTGCCTTTGAAGCTGCCCGACTGAGAAGCAATCGCGTCACATCAGTGGATAAAGCCAATGTGTTAGCGTCGAGTGTGTTATGGCGTGAAGTGGTGTGTGACGTCAGTAAAGACTATCCGGATGTTGAGCTGGAACATATTTATATTGATAACGCGGCAATGCAACTGGTGAAGCAACCGGGCCAGTTCGATGTGCTGTTGTGTGACAATTTATTTGGCGACATTCTGTCTGATGAGTGTGCCATGATCACTGGGTCCATGGGCTTGCTACCGTCAGCTAGCCTGAATCAGTCCGGGTTTGGCTTGTATGAACCTGCGGGCGGTTCGGCGCCAGATATTGCCGGAAAAGGCATTGCTAACCCCATTGCGCAGATCCTCAGTGCAGCCCTGATGTTGCGTTACTCGCTGGCACAGGATGAAGCGGCAAGGCGTATAGAAAAGGCCGTCGCGGAAGCCGTCGCAGCTGGCGTGGGGACTCCGGATATCTATCCACAAGGGGGCTACACGACGTTGGATGTAGCTCATGCAATTGTCGAGCGGATCTAAGCGGATTTCAGATTAACAACAGGATGTAGCAAGTGGCACAAACATTATATGACAAAATCTGGCAGGCCCATGTGGTCGCCAGTATTAACGAACAAACCGATTTACTCTATATCGACAGGCATCTGGTACATGAGGTGACTTCGCCACAGGCCTTTGCGGGCTTACGTGAAAAAAACCGTGCGGTACGTTGCCCACATAAAACCTTTGCGACCATGGATCACAATGTGTCGACCAAAAGTCGCTCTATTGATGCGGCAAGTGAAGTCAGTAAAAATCAGCTTCAGGCATTGGCAAAGAACTGTCAGGAGTTCGGCATTGAGCTTTACGATCTGAGCTCAGTGAATCAGGGCATTGTGCACGTGATGGGTCCTGAGCAGGGGATCACCTTGCCAGGCACAACGATCGTCTGCGGTGACAGTCATACCTCAACGCATGGTGCATTTGGTGCATTGGCCCATGGGATCGGCACCTCTGAGGTAGAGCACGTGTTGGCGACTCAGACACTTCAGCAGAAGAAAGCAAAATCACTGAAAATTGAGATCACTGGCACATTGCGACCCACTGTCACGGCCAAGGATCTGATCATGGCGGTAATCGGCAAACTGGGCACGGCTGGCGGCACGGGCTTCGTGGCGGAGTTTTGCGGCACAGCTATTGAGGCTTTATCGATGGAAGCGCGTATGACACTATGCAATATGAGCATCGAAATGGGCGCGAAGGCTGGATTGATCGCACCGGATCAGACGACCTATGAGTATCTGAAAGGCCGCCCGTTTGCACCGCAGGGCAAAGACTTTGATCAGGCCGTCACCTACTGGCAAACGTTGCACACCGATCCTGACGCTGTCTTCGATAGCGAAGTGATCATCAGTGCCGATGAGATCCAACCCCAGGTTACCTGGGGCACCAGCCCTGAGCAAGTGATCGGGATCGATGAGGCCATTCCAGATCCGGAAACTGAACCGGATCTGATCAAGGCCGAAGCCATGCGCAGTGCACTGCGTTATATGGGGCTTCGTGCAGGCCAGAAACTGACCGATGCCAAAGTGGATACGGTATTTATCGGCTCTTGTACTAACAGCCGCATTGAAGATTTGCGTGCCGCGGCTCAGGTTGTGGCAGGCAAACAGGTTGCCAGTGGCGTTGAAGCCCTTATTGTTCCGGGTTCAGGTTTGGTCAAGCAGCAGGCTGAGCGCGAAGGGTTGGCGGACATTTTTACAGCTGCCGGCTTTGAATGGCGTGAACCGGGTTGCTCCATGTGCCTGGCGATGAATGATGATCGGCTCGGAATGGGTAAACGCTGCGCGTCAACGTCCAATCGTAATTTCGAAGGGCGTCAGGGTCGCGGTGGCAGAACCCACCTAGTGAGTCCTGCGATGGCAGCGGCCGCAGCGATTGCGGGTCACTTTACTGATATTCAAGGAGAGCAGGCATGAGCGTCTTTCACTGCGGTTTGTTAGCACCGCTGGATAAAAATAATGTCGATACCGATCAGATCATTCCTAAGCAATTTTTAACATCCACCAGTCGGGACGGCTTTGACAAGGCGCTTTTTTATGATTGGCGCTACACAGATCAAGGGGACCCGGACCCGGAGTTTATCCTTAACGCCCCCCAATATCAGGGGGCCAGTGTGCTGCTGACCCGGGATAACTTTGGCTGTGGGTCATCGCGTGAGCATGCGCCCTGGGCACTAAAGCAATACGGGTTTACGGTGATCCTGGCACAGAGCTTCGCCGATATCTTCTTCAATAACTGCGGCAATAATCAGATGCTGTGTATTAGTCTGCCCGCGAGTACTCTGGATAGTCTGTTTGGTTTGTGTGAACGTCAGGCCGATATTCAGATTGAAGTTGACCTGGCAGCGCAGCAGTTGCGTAGTGAGCATTTTGCGCCGATTGCGTTTGATGTCCGCCCGGATATCAAAGCCCGACTGCTGAGTGGACTGGACTTTATTGGTGAAACCGAGCAATTAAATGCTCAGATAGATAAGTTTGAACAGCAACTTCAGGCGGCGCGTCCCTGGCAGTAGCTGTTTGATCACCGCATTTAATTGGCAAAGGCCGCTAAGTGGATTACGCTGCGGCCTTTATTATTTTTAGGAACATTGATATGAAACTCGTTTATGCAGCCGCTTTATTGGTTAGTGGCACTGTGATGGCGCGTCCGGCTCCCTTAGTCTCTATTCCCACGCATGATGCGTTTTTTGATCAACTCAAACAGCATTGTGGCAAAGCATATGAGGGAAAAGTGACGGTCGATAATCAGGGACCCAGTGCGTTCAGTGATGCACGCCTGATCATGCATGTGCGTCGTTGTAACGACCAGGAGCTGCAAATTCCGTTTCATGTTGGAAAAAATGCCTCGCGCACCTGGATCATTACCAAGACTGGTAGTGGTTTGAGCCTGAAACATGACCACCGCCATAAAGATGGCAGTGACGATGAATCGACTATGTATGGGGGCCATACTGTCGATGCTGGTTACGACAATGTGCAATCTTTTCCCGCTGATCAGTACTCAAAAGAGTTGTTTGTGAAGCGCGGTATTCCGCAATCCGTGGGTAACACCTGGCAGATGTATATTTACGATGAGCGTTTTACCTATCGCCTGGTCAGAGAGGGACGTGAGTTCAGAGTTGACTTTGACCTGACTAAGCCGGTTCAGGCACCGAAAGCGCCCTGGGGTTATCAGGACTGATAGGGTTTGCACAGCTCAGCGTGAATACTGAGCTGTGCGATTGTTACGGCTTTTTCACGCAACGCACTTCTACTTGCAGGTCGGGCTCATAAGGCCTTGGATAAGTCGGTAATCGGTCAAAGCCCTGCACGCCCGCGATCACCACCAGCTGAGGCAAACGACCCTGGCATAAACGCTGGCTGTGTCTGAGCAAAAACACACTTTGTTTCAAAAAGTGTTGATAACTATCCGATTTTATCTGTAAATAGTAGTGATCGTCATTATACTTAATTTGGTCATAGTGCACTTTGTGATCAAAGTCATACAACTTTTCGACGACGCCATTAGGTGGCGGCGTATAGTTGCTACAGGCACTGGTAAGTAACGTGAGTGCAACCACTGACAGCGTACATCGCAGTTGTTTAATTACCTGTGTTGTCATAAAGCCTGGTTGTGACATATAAAACCTGATAATCCATCCTCGTCTTGCTGAAGTGTAACATATTTGGGAGGTGCGCTTGTTTGCACAACTGAGAAAGTTCATAAATAACCTGGCTCAACAGCCTGAATCTCAACAGGCACCTGACTTCACAACAGCACTGGCTGCACTGATGGTGGAGATTATGCGCGCCGATGGTGAAACCCACGCGGATGAATGCCATATGATTGCCCGGCTGCTGACTCAGCATAGTGGTATTTCAACACAGGCCAGTGAGCTCATTCGCGATCAGGCCATCTCTATGGTGGATGAGGCGATTGATTTGCACCGGTTTGTGCGTGTTGTGAACGCACATACCGGGGAGCTTGAGCGCATAGAAGTGATTGAATTACTGTGGTTAGTGGCCTATGCCGACGGTAGCTTAGATCCTCACGAGGAACATATGGTCAGAAAAATCGCGGGCTTGCTGTACGTGGCACATGCTGACTTTATTTCAGCCAAACTCACCGCCCGTGAGCAGCTCGGGCTCACCGATCAGTGAGTGAGCTGTGCGGTGCCTAACTCGGTCTTACAAGACTGAATGGCTTCTTTGATCAGGAAGTTGACCAGCGTAGGTGAGATACTGTACATCTGCGCAATTTCTTTTTGCTTTAATCGCCCGTCACGATAAAAACTCACGACGTTCTGATGGCGTTTAGACAGCTTAGCTATGGTGTGATTCACTTTTTCTGAGAGCTGTGCGTCAATGAAGCGGGTTTCAATATTAGATTCTTCGTCATCAAAGTGCTCACCATGTACAGATTCCATATCGACCAGGCTTTCCCGACTTTGTTTGCGCAACATGTCGATGGCAATATTGCGGGCAACCTGATAGCAAAAACTCTTCGAATTTTTAACCTGACAGTTCTGACAGGCAGACATACCAGACAAACGAATAAAGGTATCTTGTAACGCATCCTCAGCGAGATAGGGGCAACGCAGAATGTTATTCAAATAAGCAAGTAGCTTGGCTTCATTTTCTGCAATGACATTTGACCACTTTTCACACGACTGCGGCACGGTAAGTTCTCCTGGTGTATTAGATTTAGATCCGTTATGGCGAATGATAATAGTTATCACTATTATGTTATTTCCTTTTGTATTTTGCAGTCAAGTAATTTTCTACTCTAGATTGGACCTTTAATAGGTTCTTGTTAGCGCGTACCTCACGGATCGCGTTCGTGGTTGCTCGCCAACTGACGTTGGGGAATGTGGTGTTGTGGATTGAACGCATTGGGGTGGTTTTTTGTTTTTATCCTGCGTCTAGCAGGGGAAGCTCCTAATCCTCTTTTCCAGGGGCTTTCGTGTATTTTTAAACAAAAGGACTAATATGAAATCAATTACACTGAGCTTTGCAGGGCTCGCTATTTTTATGGGCAGCACACAGGCTGCCCCACTTTTCCCCCCAGCCCTGGCAAACTCTCACAGCAACGAAGCCGTTAGCGTTACCCGCACCCAATTTGGTATTGCTCATGTCAAAGCACACAGTTTATATGGGCTGGGCTATGGCAATGCTTATGCCCAGGCGCAAGATCATAGTTGTCTGCTGGCTGACGGCTATTTGCGGCTGCGCGGAGAGCGGTCGCAATATTTTGGTGCACATCGTAATGAGGGAGACAATGACTACCTGTTGTCGGATATTGGCTATCGTATTCTGGATCTGCCCGGTCGTGTAGCACAACAATATTCGAGTTTATCGGTGAGTACCCGTGCATTGGCAGAAGGCTTTGCTGCCGGATACAATCAGTACCTTAAGGAGGTCGCTGCGGGTAAGGAGCAGCTGGGCGAAATCTGTCGCGATGCCTCCTGGGTCAAGCCGATAACCGCACAGGACGTGATTGCCAATGTATTGCTCATGGGTGTGCAGGGCAGTGTGGGTCGATTATTACCACAGCTGGTGCAGGCAGGGCCGGATAGTGAACCAACCCCAGTGCAACATGCCTCCTCGTTGGCCCGGACACCCGCTGAGCAGCTCACTCAGGGCTCAAATGGCTGGGCGATTGGCAAAACCCTGAGCCACAATGGGCGAGGTATGGTGCTGGCGAATCCACATTTTCCGTTCAATGGTAACTTTCGCTTCTGGACACATCATGCCACCGTACCGGGCGAGCTGGATGTGATGGGGGCTTCCGTCCTGGGCATGCCTGGCGTGGTCAATATCGGCTTTAACCGTAATTTGGCCTGGACGCACACTTACTCAACGGCACTACACCATGTGTTTTATGAACTGACATTGGATCCGGATAACCCTCGCCGATATCGCTATGAAGGGCAGTGGCATACCATGCATGAGCGTGAGATCCAGGTCGTGGTGAAAACCGCTGCAGGGATGCAAACGCATACGCATACCGCGTATGCCACTCACTTTGGTTTAATGCTTGAAGATCCTGAACGCTTTCCGTGGCAGGCTGGGATTGCCTATGCGGTCAGTGATGTAAACCTGGATAATTTCTCAGCCATAGATCATTGGTTGTCATACAACCAGGCCGAATCAGTAGCGCAATTGCGCGAAGCATCAAGGCGCTTTAACGGCTTGTCTTTTAACAATACGCTGGCAGCGGATAAATATGGCAACGCTTTTTATACCGACGACTCCAACGTCCCTCACCTGTCAGCGGCAGCCCTGGGCTGGTTGCAGACTAACCCAAAATCTGCCGCCATTTTTGCCGCCACAGGTCAGGTGGTGTTGCCGGGCGATCGTGAAGAAATGATTTTCGATGGTGCCGTTGAGCTGGCCGAGGCACCGTCACTTAGTCGTTATGATTATGTACAAAACTCCAATGATTCGTTTTGGCTGAGCAATGCCGCACAGCCGCTGCGCGATGTCTCTCCTTTGTATGGCCTGGTTGATGTGCAACAGTCCGAACGTAGTCGGTACGCTTATGCGCTGCTGCGCTCTGGGTCGGGACAAGATGGTCGTTTCAGTCTGGATGAACTGGAGCATATCATGCTCGGCAACGGCAGTTACTTTGCCAGTGAACGCGGTGTCATTGCAGGCTTATGCCAGCAATATGCGGGTCAACGCTGGGCATTGAACGAACAGTTGGAGGTCGACGTGGATCCAGCCTGTGCGGCGTTTGCCCAATGGGATGGACACTTTGATCTGACATCTAAAGCGGCCCATCTGGCGCGCGAGTTTTTCCGTGTACTCGACAGAGAGCAGGATTTTGTTGTGCCGTTTGACCCAAGGTTGCCAACCACCACACCACACACGATTAAATCTGACCCTGAGATCCTGAAAAAACTGCTCCGCGCTGCGGCTGATCTGCAACACTATGGTTTTGCACTGGATGCGCCATTTGCTGAGATCCAGTATTTGCAAAAAGGCACAGATCGTTTGCCATGGGCCGGGCCTGAACATCAAAGTGGCGGGTTCAACGTGTTTTCAACTCATAACACCATGGATCTGACCAGCTTTGCCGCGCAGCCATCGGCGCCACTCACCAGTGTGGTTGATGGGCGGCCATTATGGTCTGGGCTGCGTGAGGAAGGCTACGGCATAAACTTTGGTTCCAGCTGGATGATGGTGGTGGGCTTTGACGATAACGGCCCGGTTGCCCGCGGGTTGCTGAGTTATTCGCAAAGTGCTCATCGTGACTCCGCGCACTTTAGTGATAGCAGTCGCCATTACAGTGCACAGCAGGGGTTGGTTGAATTGCCATTCTATCCCTGGCAGGTGTCAATCAATAAGCTCAGCACGACCAAACTGATCGTGAAAAAAGACTAAAAAACCCGGACTGTCGCGCGTCACTATGCCGACAGTCTGATTTTTGGAGAAAACGATGAGCTTTGATAACGAAAATGGCACCTTCAAGGTCCTGGTTAACCATGAAGAACAATATTCACTGTGGCCCAGTTATAAAAGCGTGCCCGGTGGTTGGCAAGATGTGGGTGTCGAAGGCGACAAAGAGACCTGTCTGGCCTACATCAATACGCACTGGACTGATATGCGTCCGTTAAGCCTTCGCCAGGCGATGGACCAGTAAATTTCCCGGCGCCGCTTGTTCAGCTTAATGGCTGATCAGCGCCAGTGCGCGGCTAACATCCTTCGCACTGCCTTGCCACACTGCCAGTTTATTCACGGAGTACCCCATGACCGCCACGACGATAATGGATCGCCTTGCCCACCATGCAGCACAACAGCCACAACAAACCGCGCTGATCTGCGTAGATAAAAAAGCACACACACGCTGGAGTTTTCAGGCGTTGTATGAACAGAGTTTACAGCTGGCAGGGCATCTGCAGCACCACGTCAGTGCGGGTGATCGTGCCCTGATCCTGATGGATACCGGGATTGAGTATGTGACCAGCTTTCTCGCTTGTCAGCATTTGGGCGTGACCGCCATTCCCAGCTTTCCACCCGAGTCGACCAAAGCGCAACATATTGCCCGTACCGTGGGGATTGCCGAAGACGCTAGTGCCCGTCTGGTACTGACAACTTCGCGTTTCACTGAAACGGTCGCGGGTATGTGCGAAGCACTGGATGGGATTATCATGCAGGTAGTGGATGAATTAAACACGCCTGCACCTGATGCGCCACGCCACCCGGCGCGCAGCGACGAGATTGCTTTCTTACAGTACACTTCGGGCTCAACCGCCAAACCAAAAGGCGTGATGGTCAGCCATGGTAATTTGCTGGCCAATGAAGTGGCGATCACCGAACGAATGCAAACGACCCAGTCCGATGTGATGGTCAGCTGGCTGCCGCTATTTCATGATATGGGACTGATTGGTGGACTGTTGCAGCCTATCTATGTCGGTTATCCGTTGGTGTTGTGTTCTCCGCGTTTCTTTATGGAGCGTCCGGCTCGCTGGTTACAACTGATTGGGGAATATGGTGGCACTGTCTCTGGCGGTCCGGACTTTTCTTTCCGCTTGTGTTTGGAGCGGATCCGAGACAAGCAGCTGGCAGATTTGGATCTGAGCAGCTGGCGCGTCGCGTTCTCTGGCGCAGAACCAATTCGCCACGATACCCTGTTAGATTTCGCAGAGCGTTTTGCACCTCAGGGGATGCAGGCATCAGCGATTTATCCTTGTTATGGTCTGGCCGAGGGCACCTTGATGGTGACCGGTACAGAGGCCGGTGGCGGTGCTGTGATCCGTGCCTTTGACAATCAGGGGCTGGCATCGGGTCGGGCGGAAGTCGTTGATGCCCGCGATCAGCGAGACAGCGACGCATACTGTCATCAGGTTGGTTGTGGCCAGGTTGCCAGCGGTCATCTACTCAGGATCACATGTCCGCAATCGCTTTGTGCACTGGATGATGGTGAAATTGGTGAGATCTGGTCTGCAGGACCCAGTATTGCACTAGGGTACTGGCAGAATGAACAAGCCACCCAGGACACGTTTGTAGAGCTCGATGGCCATCGCTGGTTGAGAACCGGTGATGTTGGTTACGTGTTCGACGGTCAGCTATATATCTCGGGCCGACAAAAAGACTTGATCATCATGAATGGCCACAACGTCTATCCTCAGGATATTGAACGGGCCATTGAGGCTGAGCTGAGCTTTGTGCGTAAAGGTCGGGTATCGGCATTTCCGGTGCCCAGTGAAGACAGTGGTGAAGGCATTGGCCTGGCAATTGAAACCAGCAACAGCTATCGCAATGAGGTGCCTGCAGAGCAAACGGCGTTAATTGTACGTGATTTTATCACTGAGCACTTTGCAGCCTGCCCTGAGCTGGTATTGCTGTTAGACCAGGGGGGCTTGCCAAAAACCTCCAGTGGTAAACTTCAGCGCAGTGCCTGTCTGAAGTTGCGCAACGCCAATGAGCTGGCCAGCTATGGTGATTTTGACCTGACTCAGCTGCAACAGCTTACGGCACAAGGTTCGTTGCCGGGCAACGCACACTGGGACGAGCAAACCCGACAGCTGGCGCAATGCTGGCAAAGTGTGCTGCGTTATCCGGTCAATCATGACGATGCGGACTTCTTTGCACTGGGGGGCAGCTCTATCAAGGCGGCGCAATTGCTGGCGCGAGTCCAGAGTGAGCTGGATTGTCAGCTCGACCCCAGTAGTTTATTCGCAGCGCATCGCTTTGGCGATTTCTGTCAGCGTGTAAGAGACGTAAAAGATGCACCCAGCGTGCAGATCACTCCCCAACAGCTGAGCGACTTTCCACTCAGCGCACAGCAGCAAAGACAATTATTCTTGTGGCAACTGGAGCCCAATAGCAGCGCTTACCACATTGGTGCGACCATGCAGGTAGCCGGTAAAGTGGATCCGCAGCGACTTGAGCAGGCCTGTGCTCAGGTGCTGGCCCAGCAACCCGCGTTGCAACAAGCGTATTTTAAAGCGGCGGATGGCCAGTGGCGCCAGCGTACCGCTGCGCAGCCTTTACAGTGGCAATTTCATGATCTGTGCAATGCCGCAGATACGGGCACACAGGCTGACGCATTACAGCGCACTTGTTATGAAACGCCGTTTGCGCTGGGCGAAGGAGAAAATTTCCGTGCTGCGTTGATCAGTGAGTCTGAGCAGGCACATCGCCTGGTGCTGGTCATGCACCATATTGCCAGTGATGCCTGGAGCTTCGACTTGTTGTTGGAGGCGATCTCACGTCACTACAACGCACTGTGTAACAACGCCGAGGGTGGGGGCACGTCTAAGCACAATGACATCCAGTATGGGGATTTTGCCCTGTGGCAGCAGGAGTGGCTGACCTCTGAAGCTGCCGCGACGCAGCTGGCGTACTGGCAGCAACGACTGGATGGCCAAGGGGATGAGGAATTGCTGGCGCCTGAGCAGGCGCGACGTAGTGATTTGGCGGCGCCAATGGGCGTTATGCGTTTTACCCTGGATCACAAACACACCGACAAGCTGCAACAGCTTGCACATAGTCAAAGTGCCAGTCTGTTTATGCTGTTGCTGAGTAGTTTGCAGGTGCTGTTTTATCGCCTCAGTGGCAAACGTCAGCCGCAGATTGGTGTGGCGGTTGCCAACCGTAACCTTGCGCAGTTACACAATCTGGTCGGCTTTTTCATCAATACTCAGGTGATCCGAGGCTCGGTATCACCGGAGCAAAGTTTTACGCAGTTGCTGGAAGCATGCAAACAAACGGCACTGGACGCACAGCGCTATCAGGACTATCCGTTTGAAAAGCTGGTGGAAGTGCTAAATCCACAGCGTGCATTGGGACAGACGCCGCTATTTCAGGTGATGTTTAACCATCTAGAACAAGATGTCGCTAAGACATTGACGCTGGCCGACTGTACCACGGTCGATGCGCAGTCGTTACAACAGCAGGCGCAGTTTGACCTCAGTATCGACTCACGGCTGGACGAACAGGGTCAACTGAGCATTGAACTACAGTACAATCAGGCGCTCTATCAGCAGAGCACCATAGCACGCTTGTCCGAGGCGTATCAGCAACTGCTTATTCAGCTGCCACAACATGCACAGCAGGCAATTGGCAATCTGTCTTTAGGTGCTGAGCAGGCACAATTACCTGTGGCAGCAACGGGGGCCGCGGCTTCGGCGCCGGCCGCTCAGTGGCTGACATCGGTCAGCGAGTATGCTGCTAGTAACCCGGATGCGACCGCAGTGATTTTTGACGACCAACATTACAGCTATGAGTGGCTGGAGCAGACGGCCAACCGGCTGGCCCATGGTCTGATTGGCCAAGGTCTGACAGATCAGGTGGTCGGGATTATGCAGGCGCGTAAACCCCTGATGCTGGCCTCGGTGTTAGCTTGTTTAAAGGCCAATGCCGCCTACTTGCCATTGGACCCTAACTTCCCGCAAGCGAAGCTGGCACACATGGTCAACGACAGTGGTTGTGCTGCTATATTGGGTGAACAGACAGATATCACCTTGCCAGTGCCTTGTATTTCTCCGTTGGCATTACTCAGTGAATATCATGAACACAGCGCTGCACCGGTTGTGGTCCATCATGCCTGGTCACTGGCCTATTTAAACTACACCTCAGGTTCGACAGGTCAGGCGAAAGGCGTGGCGATTGAGCATCAGGCGCTGGCCAGCTACATAGAGTCGGCAAAAGTCTTCATTGCATTGAGTCATCAAGACGTTGTGCTGCAATTTGCCACCATTAATTTTGATGCCTTTGTGGAACAAGTGTTCCCCAGCTGGGCTGTGGGTGCTGCAGTCGTCTTACGTGGTGATACGCTTTGGGATGCAGAAACCCTTTATCAGCAAGCGCAGCGCCATGGTATTACCGTGATGGATCTGAGTGCTGCCTATTGGCGTAGTATTGCCGCCAGCTGGGCGCGAATGGCGACCACAACGCCATTGTCACTGCCTAATTTGCGTCAGGTGCATTCAGGCGGTGAGGCTATGTCAGAGCAGGGCATTGCGGACTGGCGCGCAGCGGGTCTGGGTGAGGTTCGTCTGCTGAATACCTATGGACCGACAGAAATTGTGGTTGAGGCGGCCATTCATGATTGTCGCACGCTGACTGCGGGTGAGGTTGTGCCGCTGGGTCATGCCCTGAATGGACGCCGTCTTTATGTATTGGATAACAACCTACAGCCTGTGGCCGAAGGTCAGGTGGGCGAGCTGTATATCGGCGGAGATATCCTGGCGCGCGGGTACTGGCAACGTCCGGCACAGACAGCAACCAGCTTTATCGCCGATCCATTTGCGGATAATGGTGCACGCATGTACGCCAGTGGCGATCTGGTTAGCTGGCAAAATGGTGCGCTGTATTATCATGGCCGCAGCGACCACCAGGTTAAAATTCGCGGCTTCCGGGTTGAACTGAGTGAGATTGAGACTCGTCTGACACAGCTGCCAGATGTGGATGTGGCGGTGGTGATCACGGAACAACAGGCACAAGCTTTAAGCCTGATAGCCTATGTACAAAGCGACCGTCATGACGACCCGGACTATGCGGTCAGGCTCAAGCGAGCCCTGGCTGAGCAGCTACCTGATTACATGGTCCCTGCGCAGATTGTGGTACTGGCGCAGTTGCCTATCAATGCCAGCGGCAAGCTGGAGCGCCAGCAACTACCAAAAGTGACACCCGCGCAGGCTCCGTCAGTCAGCACTGCTGCTAATCAGACCGAGCAGGCACTGGAAGCGGTCTGGGTGAAGCATCTGGCGATCAGTCAGGTTGACCGCAATGCGAACTTCTTCGATTTGGGAGGCCATTCGCTACTGCTGATGGCGGTCTTCGACGATTTGAAGCCGCGCTTTGCCCAGTTACAACTGACCGACTTATTTGCTTATCCCAGCATCGCGAGCCTGGCAGCGTATCTGGACCAGTCACAAACAACACAGTCACAAACAAACAGCGCCCCGAGTGGCGCCCAGCAGCGTCGCGGCATGGGCGCCGTCGCTGCCCGCAAACGTAAAGTAAGAGAATCATAATCATGTCAGAACAGCACTATAGTGAATTGGATATTGCCATCGTCGGGATGGCCGGGCGTTTCCCTGATGCGGATAACGTCGATGCCTTGTGGCAAAATATTCGTGCCGGCCGTTGCGCAGTCCAAAGTTACGACGACGAGGCGCTGCGTCGTGCCGGCGTGAGTGAGTCTGACCTGAGCGACCCGGATTATGTGAAGCGCGGCATTCCGTTTGACGGACTGGCACAGTTTGATGCCGAGTTTTTTGGCTACACGCCAAAAGAAGCCGAACAGCTGGACCCACAGCAGCGTCACTTTTTGCAAACCTGCTGGCATGCCATGGCGCATGCCGGGCTGGCCCTGGGTGAGCTGACCGGCGTCTATGCCGGATGTGGTGTCCCTGCCTACCTGATGCAAAACCTGCTGCAAGGACAGTCACGTGATATCACGAGCCTGCTGGCGCTCACCAATGGTAACGACAAAGATTCACTGGCTACCCGGGTGAGCTACGAGCTAGACCTTAAAGGTCCGGCGGTCACCGTTCAGACTGCTTGCTCAACCTCACTGGTTGCGGTGCATATGGCGTGTCGTGCGTTGCAAAACTTTGAGTGTGACTCAGCCCTGGCTGGCGGCGTGTGGCTCAATCTGACTCAGGATCAGGGGTATCATGCCCCGGCTGGTGGCAGCTTGTCGCCATCCGGTCAGTTGAGCGCCTTTGGTGAGCAGGCCGATGGCATTCTGATCGGCAGTGGTAGTGCTGCGGTGGTACTGAAGCGCCTGGCGGAAGCGCAGGAAGATGGCGACCACATCCTGGCGGTGATCAAAGGCTCAGCCATCAACAATGATGGTCGAGACAAGGTCGGTTATACGGCACCGAGCGTCAATGGTCAGGCCAGCGCCATTATGGCCGCACTGGAGTTTGCTGACATTGACCCGCAAAGTGTGGGGTATATTGAAGCCCATGGTACCGGTACTGAACTGGGCGACCCAATCGAAATTGCCGCACTGAGTCAGGCGTATGCCGGCGATGCAAAGCAATATTGTGCGATTGGTTCTGCTAAAACCAACCTTGGCCACCTGGATGCCGCGGCAGGGGTAACGGGTCTTATCAAGGCAGTTCAGGCGTTACGTCACCAGGAATTGCCGCCCAGTCTGCACAGCCAGCCTTTGAACAGCAAAATCGATTTTGCCAATAGTCCCTTCTACGTCAATGCCGAGCTAAAACCCTGGCACAGTGAGGGCGTGCGTCGTGCCGCGGTAAGCTCCTTAGGCATGGGGGGGACCAACGCCCATGTGATCCTGGAAGAGTACACTCAGCAAGACACTCATCACAGCTCTGACTCTGCATGGCAGGTTCTGCCCATCAGTGCCAGCAGTCAAAGTGCGTTGGTTCGTCAGACTCAGGCACTGGCCGATACATTGCAGCGCTCACCAGAGCAGTTTGCACAGCTGGCGGCACAGTTACAACATAAACGCAGTGCGCTGGCGGTCCGTCATGCCTGTGTGGCAGAAAATGCCGAACAGGCCATCGCGCAGTTACTGCGGGAGCCGCAGGGTGATAAAGTAGCAGCGCCTCGGGTGTCACTGATGTTCTCGGGGCAGGGGTCTCAGTATGTCACCATGGCACAGCCGTTACTGCGCGAAGTGCCGGCATTTAAAGCCGCTTTTGATGAAGTGATGGGCTATTTTTCTGACACGTTGCAGCAAGAGCTGCACAGTGTCTTTTCACCTGCAGACAGCGAGATCCTGACGGCCAATCAGCTACTGAATCAGACTCGCATTACGCAACCTGCTTTATTTGTCGTGGCTTATGCCATGGCGAAATGCTACGAGGCCCATGGTGTGCGCATCAGTGCTATGCTGGGTCATAGCATTGGCGAATATGCGGCGGCCTGCCTGGCTGGGGTGATGACACTGGAGGTTGCAACCAAACTGGTTGCAGCACGCGGTGAAGTGCTGCAAAACATGGCACCGGGCACCATGCTTTCGGTGATGGCCAATGGCGATACCATTGCACCTTACCTCAATGACGCGCTGGACATAGCGGCGCTGAACAGCCCGACTAATACTGTGATTGCCGGTACGCGAGAAGCGATTAAGGCTTTGCAGGGGGAGTTAAAAGCGGCTGACATAGCAGCAACGCGCCTGCACGTGTCACATGCTTTCCACAGTCATCTGACCGAAGCAGTCTTGCCTGACTTTGCCAGTACGCTGGAACAAGTACTGAGTGCATCGCCGCTTCAGGCGCCAAATGTCCCCTTTGTGTCTAACGTCAGTGGCACCTGGATCACAGCAGAGCAGGCTTGCTCTGCTCAATACTGGCTCGCTCATATTCGTCAGCCGGTGAATTTTGTGGCCGGCGTTAAGGTGCTTGCAGAAAATGCGGATGTGTTGATTGAAGCCGGACCGGGCGACACCTTGCAAAAACTGGCCAAGCAAACAGTGAGTGAAGACAAGGTTGTATTGCACTCCGTGTCTCACGCACGGGACCTCAAGGCCCCGTTGCCACCCTTTGCCAAAACCTTAGCTAAGCTATGGCAGCTGGGCTGTGCGGTTGACTTTGCTCAGCTGACAGCGCGTCCACATGGCCAGTTAAATCTGTTGCCGGAATATGTGTTTGCCGACACGGAATATTGGGTTGAAGCGGGTGTAACCGCCTCAGCAGTCCCGGTTGCGAGCACTAGTGCAGGTCAGCAAGGTACGCAGTTGTATGCCCCACAGTGGCAGCAATGCGTTGCGCCTCAAGCTGTTGCGTCATTGACTGGCAAGCGGGTGCTGATGCTGGCAGCGGATATCCCTTTGGTATCACAGCTGAGTGCGGCATTGACCCAGGCGGGTGCCGAATTGACACAGGTCTGGCAGGGAGAAACCTTCTCAGCCATCGACGCAAAGACTTATCGTCTGAACTTGCAAGACAGTGCGCAACTGAGTGAGTTGAGTCAGGCTGTGGGTGATTTTGATCAGGTGGTAGACACCCGCTTTATGTTATCTCAGTCGTCAGATACTCTGGCTTACAACACTTTATTGCCTGTGGTGCAGTGGCTGATGTCACTCGGTGGGCGTCCACTGAGTATTGTCGCGACTGAGCTATTTAATGTGCTGGGTGATGAAACGATCAGTGCAGAGAAGGCTTCCCTGTTAGGGCTCACGCGAGTCGCACCTTTGGAGCTGGCCTCACAACCTTGCCAGGTGCTGGCGCTGACACAGGAGATGGCGAACAACCCAAGCCATAAAGTAACCGGCCGCCTGGTGGCCGATCTGAACCAGGGTGACGGGGAAATCGCTTATCGGGGCGCACACCGTTTTATTTTGACGCAAGCCGAGGTGAGCGCGCAAAGCGTGGATGGATCTGTACCTGGGGTGACGTTAATCACGGGCGGTCTGGGTGGCATTGGTCTGGCACTGGCGAAGCACCTGGCCGGACAGGGGCATACCCTGGTGCTGCAAACACGTCAGCAAATGGCTGAGCCTGCACAGTGGGCACAGTTGAGCGAAGATGAGCAGCAGCCACAGAAGTTGCGTGAGCGTTATCAGCAACTGCATGCGTTGCAGCAAAGTGGTGCCAAGCTTAAGGTGATTAGTGCCGACGTCACGGATATGGCACAGATGCAAGCGGCGCTCACACAAGCGCAGGCTGAAGTGGGCACTGTCACTCAAGTGATCCATGCCGCGGGTTTGCCCGGCGGTGGCTTGCTCACGGAGATCTCCGCAGAGCAGGCACAGCAAAGTGCCGCGGCCAAAGTGCAGGGCACACAGACGCTATTGAAGCTGTTTGCCGATACGCCGTTGACGCGCATGGTGCTGTGTTCATGTCTGGCCTCAATCGTAGGCGCATTTGCACAAAGTGATTACTGTGGCGCCAATAGTTATCTGGATGCAGTCGCACAACAAGACCACCCATTTACCGTGCAGGTACTTAACTGGGATGCCTGGCTGAACACTGGGATGACAGCCAATATTAGTTTGGCTGATGGACTGGGACTGAGCCACAAAGCGGCGTGTCAGTTATTTGATGCCGCACTCAGCCTGAACCTGGCTCAGGTGTACTGCGCCAGTACCGAGTGGTCGCAATTGTGTGCAGCTACTCGGGCGACGGAGCAGGCGCTGCTGGCACGACTGAACAAACCCAAAGGTCATGCTCGTCCTGAGCTGGCGGTGGAATACGAAGCACCAGAAAGTGAACTGGAACACAAACTGGTTGCTTTGTGGGCCGAATATCTGGGCTTTGAACAGATCGGTATTTTCGACAGCATGCTGGAGCTGGGAGGCGATTCGCTGGTGGCGATCCAGATGCTGGCCAAGGCCAAGCAAATGTTTGCGGTTGAGCTGGAGCCGGCCGCCTTCTTTGAAGACCCGACCATAGACAATCTGGCCTTTATGATTGAAGAGCAGCTGGTCGCTCAGTTGCAAACACACTAACTTCCCCCTGCGGCCTCACCTTGAGGTCGCACCTTTATCCTGGCTGATCTGTTCTCTTTGCATTTTTTAATGAATTACTTGGTCGCAAGGCTTGCGATCTGTTTTGTGATATTATAACATTTCCATATTGTTATGATATAACGTTTGTTGTAGGGTAGTATTCATGATTTTCAGAGCAAAGGTCCTGGCAGCGGCAGTATCAGCCGTGTTGTTGTCTGCATGTGGTGGTACAGAGCACAATGTAACACGCACAGCACAGCCAGCCATCGCTGAAGAAGCAAAGGCGACAGAATCTGAAAAAGAAGCAGATCATGACGAGCATGACCACGATGAGGGCGTGACCGATGTTGCTGGTCGTCTGGTGGTTAGTAGCGCTAACAGTAATGTACTGCATGTTTACTCAACCTCAGATCAAGCGTTGATTGAATCTATTGGCCTGACGCATATACCTGATTATTTATATGGCTCAGAGGGTCACCGTTATGCGATTTCTGTACAACGTGCGGATGGCATGGTGGAGTTCTTAGATGGTGGTTTATACCAGGAAGCGCATGACGATCATTTCCATGCCCATCAGGACGCACCAGCAGCGGTGTCCTTCCATCTTGAATCGGTGAAACCGACTCATGTCACGGTCAATGAAGGCGGTATTGTGGTCTTCTCTGATGGCGACGAGGCAAGCCAGCAAAGCGCTTCCGTTGCGGTCTTTAATGAGTCGCACATCAGCGGACAGAACACAGAAGTTGCGGTGCTGGAGTACAGTACCCATATGCATGGCGCAGCCCAGGCACGCGGTGAGTACCTGATCAGCACATTGCGCGACAGCAGCAGTGAATCAATACTGCCTTCTCAAATTGGTTTATTCCATGCGCATGGTGACCATTTTGATAGTGAAAAAGTCTTTGACGTAAGCTGTCCTGGTCTGCATGGCAGTGCACAGAATGAAGAAACAATCGTATTTGGTTGTGCTGATGGTGTGGCCCTGATCACCCAAGGAGGCCAGGCCTTCAGTGCAACCAAAATCGCAAACCCAGAGAGCTTTGCTGAGGGTCAGCATGTTGGCGCTTTGAAAGGTCATCATCATAGTGACCAGTATATTGCGAAAGCCGGTGCTCAGTTATTTATGCTGGATACACATGAGGCTGAGTTTGAAGCGTTGGAGTGGCAAGTAACCAATGACCATAGCATCAGCCATTATGGGTTCAGTGCCAGCGGTGAGCACATTATTGTCATGGATAGCGCAGGCAAGCTAAATGTCTTTGCAGCGCACGGCCATGATGGTGAGCATCACTGGGAAGCCGAGCATGAAGTGATGGTTAGTGAGAGCGCATTGGTCACCGGACAAAGCTTTTCACTGGCACTCTCTCAGGCTGAAGAGGCGGTATTTGTCAGCGACTCGGCGAATAAACTGATTAAGAAATTTGATTTGGAAGCCGGTGAATGGTCACAGACCTTTGAGCTGGATATTGTTCCAAGCAAGCTAGTGTGGCTGGGGATCGCCAAAAGTGAAGCGGCGCACGACGAGCATGAACACTAATACCAATTTGCTTAATTAAGTGTTCCATTTTGAGGCGAGGAAATATCGTCGATAACAAGGCAAAAATTTTGCTATTTAGTTGCTCTAAATGAGAAATTTTTAACACCGTTAGCGTCATATTTGCTCCTTCAAATTGAACAGGTATTAAGTGAAATTGGTAAATTTTGCCATAACCTTTTTTGTAGTGTTAGTAAGCCATCTCGGGTCAAACCAGGTGGCTTTTTTCTTGCCTGTAGATTGGCACTGGGACCTATTTGTGAGACGCTGCCTGCTATCTATAAGATAGTAAACAGGACATATCATGCAGATCCGCATCGCAACCCCAGAAGACCTGCCTATTTTAAGTCAGTTAGAGCAAGCCGTGATTGCTGCTGAGCGACCCTTTAATAACGCCATTAAACCACAGGGGGCCCGGTATTATGATTTGCCAGCGCTACTTACCTGTCCTGACAGCTTGCTCGTTGTCGGAGAGCAAGACGGCAAGATAGTTGCCACTGGCTATGTACAACATCGGGTATCGAAAGCCCAGCTGGCACATGAGCGCCATGGTTATCTGGGCTTTATGTATGTCGATCCCGATTATCGTGGTCAGGGCCTGAACCAGGCGATCATGACACACCTGATGAACTGGAGTAAGCAGCAGGAGATCCGTGACTTTTACCTGGATGTTTACAGTGATAATCAGGCCGCGATACGGGCCTATGAGAAAGCGGGATTCAGTCCTTGTTTGCTGGAGATGAAAGTTCATCTGAGTGAGGAATAGGGAAAGTTATTTCCCAGTTTGTGACGGTTACATTATCTTTTTGATAATAATTATTATTTTTACTAAATTTGCTGATTTTTGCGTCGTCTGGTTGTCGGAAATACAACTAGGATGAAATCATGAACAAACTCAAATACGCCATGCTGCCGCTCGCCCTTGCCGTTTCACAAGCCGTTATGGCTGACGATGACGCTGAACTGAAATCAATTGAACAGATCGTGGTATACGGAGAAAACAAACAAAACTCTCTGAAAAACACCACCTCTTCGATCGCTGTGATTGATGAAGAGCAGCTGAAAAACGGTCAGCACAGTTCTTATCTGAACGCGCTGCAGGGGATTGCCAACGTGATTGTCACGGGCGGCCTGCCGTCAATCCGAGGTCAGGAAGGGCAAGGTGTTGCTGATGGGTTTAGTTCGTTTTCGTCGGGTGCTAAACCGCGTATTTCTATGATGCGTGACGGGGTGGCTGAGCCATTCGTTGCGAAAGTGAGCGGTGATTTGGGCTTGTGGGACGTGGAGCAAATTGAAGTACTCCGTGGTCCTCAGTCTTCTAACAGTGGCCGTAACAGCATTGGCGGTATCGTTTACATCAAAACTAAAGAGCCGTCACTGACGGATCTGGAAGCCGCAACGCGCATTGGTTATGCCAATCAGGATAGTCAATATGAATACGCAGGTGTGGTATCTATTCCACTGATTGAAGACCAACTGGCGGTGCGCACCAGTGTGCAACATATCGAGGGCGAAACCTATCTGAACTTTGTTTACGATCAGGGCTATCCATTTGATCCTAAAGATTATGACAATACTCGCACCGACATTAAAGTGAAGTGGCAACCAGCAGGCATTAACGGCCTGGACATGCTGCTCCACTATGTTGATAACGCTGAAACGGGCGAGCGTCAGTGGGGCTTTGAAGGCCCGGATCTGGACGCGCATTTAGTCACCAGTGAGTACGGCCGGGATCCGGCAACGGGTGAGCGCGTGCTGGTTGGTTCATATGCCCGTGACAAACGCACCGATTATGAGCGCTGGTCACTGCGCACCCGTTATACAATAAACAGTGCATTTAATTTTGAGCTGATGATCTCAGACTCAGACTACGACTATGTGTTTGAGCAGTACCCAACCTACTGGCATGTGAGCATGGCCGACGGTGGTCGCACCTATGATGCGAAAGTGTCTTATGATGGCGGTGAGCGCGTCTCTGGTTACCTCGGCTTCTACTACAATGAGCGTGATCAGCAGTTTATCCGCCAGGATTGGTATGATGGCTATGATGACAGTGACTCAAAAGCCATTTATGGTGAGTTTACCTTTGCTGTGGGCGAGCGCAGTCGTCTAATCGCCGGTGGTCGGGTTGAAGAAGAATCCCAGTATCGCGTATTTAATGGCTTTGGCGGACCTGTGACAGGGCTGGGTTTTACACTGGATGTCGATAACCGCATTTATCTGCCAAAAGTGGCGTTCCTGCACGACCTGACCGAAGATACCACACTGAATGCCAGCTTCAGAAAGGGCTACAGTTCAGGCGGTGGTGATTTCCATTGGGGCAGCATGAGCAACTACATATTCAAGCCTGAGTATGTGGATACCTTTGAGCTTGGCGCTCGCTCTAGTGTGCTGGATGGCCGCATGAACCTGGCAGCCAACGTATTCTACAATGATTTTACGGACTACCAGTTTAATGGTATCGCGGAAAGTGGCCTGGCGCGTGACTATAAAGTGATCAACCTGGGTCAGGTTACCAGCTATGGTCTGGAAACAGAGGTGCGTTTTGCCGTCAATGATGAACTCACGTTGTCGGCCAGCCTGGGTCTGTTGAACAGCACCATTGATGAAGCCAACGAACAAAACCGTGCATCGGAAGGGTTAGACCTGCCGAAGGCGGCGGATGTGACGCTGGGTCTGGGTCTGGAATACTGGCCAACGGATAACATTCAGCTGACGGCCCGCAGCAATTTCGTTGGGGATTACTACAGCAAACTGGGTGGTAAGGCAGAGCAAATGGTGGGTGATTACACACAGTTCCACTTCTCTGCGGCCTATATTGCCGAGCAGTGGCGTGTCAATGCTTACATTAACAACGCCTTTGACGAGGAAGGGGTGATTTATGGTGAGCGTGATGCTGGCACTGGCCAATACCTGTATGGTGACCTAATCGACCCTCAGACTGTGGGTATTTCCTTTAATTACACTTTGTAATTCAGATCCGAATTCAGGTGTCTGTGAGCACGGGCACCTGATTTTAACGCCACGATTTATCCGCACTCACCCGGTTTATACTATCTTTGCTCGCGCACTGGATTTTTACCTCTGACATTCGTCTAGCAGTCATATTTTGAAATCAGAATTTAACTGACTGCAGTGGAGCCAGAATGTCACAGCAAAGACGCACCAGACGAAACCGTGCAATGTCCTCTCTTTCCGCCCAGGATCAACAAAAACTTCAACAGCGTATCAGTCAGGCCAGCGAGTCATCTGGTCAATTGACGGTGCAGCTTGAGCCCGGCGAGCAGGTGCCGTTGACGGCCGCGCAGCAAATCTTGTGGTATGCCTGGAAGCTGGCGCCGCATGACGCCTCTTATAATCTGGCCGGGGCGCTGCATTTTCAGGGTACACTGGATGTGGCCAAGGTGAAGACCGCATTCGAAGCTTTGCAGGCTAAGCACAGTGCTTTACGGATCCGGTTTGTTGAACAGGACGAGCAAGTCTGGCAGCTGGATGGTCAGCATCAGACAATCACCGTGGCCCAGCTGAGCCCTGCTACAAACGGCCAGGATCCAATTCGTCAGTTTGTTGAGCAGCCTTTTGATTTGTGTGGCGATCCTTTGCTGCGCATCGCCATTGCGCAGGAACCAGGGCGTGCCAGCCTGATTGTCACCATGCATCATATCATTACCGATGGCACCTCAATGCAGCAGTTGCTCAATGAGTTTGTGTCCTTGTATGCAGGAGATGTCAAAGAGGCAGCGCCGGTGCCAGGTTTCCTGGAATTTGCCAAGTGGCAGCATCAGCAGGATCTGGATGCATTGCATAAGGAACAGCTGGCTGTATGGCAGCAGCATTTGACTGATTGCGATGAGTCACTGCGCTTACCTGCCAACAATCAGCAGCGTCATAATCCTCCATATGAAGTCGCGTTTGAAACTCAGCAGATCCCCGCGACGTTGTGGCAAAAAATCAGCACTGTGGCCGGTCAGTATCAGATCACCCCTTATTTGCTTTTGTTGAGCGCATGGCAGGTGCTACTGGCCCGACTCAGTGGCAGCCAGACGATCCGCGTTGGCGTGCCAATAGCCAATCGCCATCGCAGTGAAACCCAGAATGTGGTGGGCTATTTCGTTAATACTCAGGTCATGCCGCTACAGCTGGACGACACGGACACCTTTGCGCAGTTGCTGGAAAAAAACAGGGTGATGAGTGGGGTTGCCCAGAGTAATCAGGACTTACCTATCGATCAGCTGGTCAGTGCCCTCAAACCGGCACGCCAGAGCGGTGTGCACCCGATCTTTCAGGTGATGTTCAATTATCTGCGTCGCGACAAGCGTCAGTTCAGTCAGGTGGCCGATCTGAACTTGCTCAATACCCAGATGTATCGATTTGGTATGCCCTTTGATCTGCAACTGGATGTGATTGAAGATGTCAGCGATGGCACCAGCCTGAATCTGGTGTACGCCAGCGATTTATACGGCCAGGAATTTGCGTTGCAGTGTCTGGCCCAGCTCAGGACCTTACTGGAAGCCTGCCTGAACGAGCCTGAGCAACCTGTTTATACTCAGCCAGTGCTGGTACAGCAGGATGTTGCACAGTTGCTGCTCCAGGGCACAGGCCCGCAGGGCTTTGAATACACTCAACCTGTGACCAGCCTGATCAGTGAGCAAAGCGCACGGACCCCGCAGGCGGTGGCATTGCGTTTTGCCGGGCAGAGTCTGAGCTATGAAGAGTTGGAGCTGCGTACGAACCAGCTGGCGCATTATCTAAATCAGCGCGGGATTGGCGCGGAAGACAAAGTAGCACTGGTTTTCGAGCGCAGTCTGGAGATGGTGATCAGTATTTTGGCGGTCGTGAAAGCCGGTGCGGCCTATGTGCCTCTGGAGCCCTCATTGCCTGAAGATCGCATCGCTTATATTGCCAGTAGCAGTGGGTTGGCACTGTTTCTCGGAGACGACTCTCTGCATCGCTTCGATAACCTGGATGAGCAGGTTCAGCGGGTGCACTACCAGTCGGTGACACTGGCGGATTATCCGTCACATTTACCTGTCCATGACATTGCCCCGACACAACTGGCATATGTCATTTATACCTCAGGCTCAACGGGCAAACCCAAAGGGGTAGGTAACCAGCACAGTGCTATCTATAACCGTATCGCCTGGCAGCAGTCGGCTTATCCGATTGGCCCAGACGACAAGGTGTTGCAAAAAACCCCATTTGGCTTTGATGTGTCTGTGTGGGAGTTTTTCTGGCCGCTGATGTACGGCGCCGAACTGGTGATCGCCCAGCCGGGTGCCCACAAAGACAGCAGCCAGCTGCTCGATACCATTAATCAGAATGGTGTCACCACCTTACACTTTGTACCTTCTATGCTGCAGGCTTTTATTGGCCATGAGCAGGTACACACCGCTACCAGTATTCGTCGTATTCTGTGCAGTGGTGAAGCGCTGCCCAGCGAAGTGCAGGCGCAGGCACTCACTAAACTGCCACAGGCCAAACTCTATAATTTGTATGGTCCGACCGAAGCGGCGGTGGACGTCAGTCACTTTACCTGTCATGGCGATCCAGCCTTGCCGGTACCTATTGGAGCGTCAATTGCGGGGATCCGTTTATACGTGTTGGATCAGGCGCTGAACCTGTGCCCTCAGGGCGTGGCGGGCGAGCTGTACATTGCCGGTGACGGTCTGGCTCGGGGATATATGAACCGTCCAGATCTCAGTGCAGAGCGCTTTGTTGCCGACCCGTTTATGGACGATGGCAGCCGTATGTATCGCAGTGGCGACTTAGTATGCTGGAATGGAGCAGGTCAGCTGGATTACCTGGGCCGGATTGACCATCAGGTTAAAATTCGTGGTTTTCGGATTGAGCTGGGCGAAATCGAAGCCGCACTGTACGCCATCGACGGAGTACGTGAAGCCGTCGTAGTGGCCGCTGGTAGCGGTGCATCTCAGCGTCTGGTGGCTTATGTGTCGGCCATCTCAGACACGACTCTGGACGGTCAGGAGCTGAAACTGGCGCTGGCTGACAGCTTGCCGGACTATATGGTGCCTGCTGTGATTATGGTGCTGGCCACGCTGCCGCTGAACAGTAATGGTAAAATTGACCGCAAGGCCCTGCCGGCGCCTGATGCACAACAGAGTGTGGCGTACCTTGCACCGCAAACACCGCAGCAACAGCAGCTGGCTGAGATCTGGCAAACCGTACTGGGTGTTGAGCAGGTTGGCAGACTGGATAACTTTTTTGCGCTGGGCGGCGATTCCATCAGTGCTCTGAAAGTCATTGCGCTGAGTAAAAAGCGTCAGCTGGCCGTGGATATTCAGAGTGTTCTGAATGCCCCCACGCTTGAGGCCCTGGCCAACAGCCTGACGGATGTGACAAGTGTGGTGGAGATTGCGCGTCAGGAAAGTACGTATTCGGGATTATCGTTTGCGCAAGAGCGGCAATGGTTCCTGTGGAAACTGGACCCCGGCAGCAGCGCCTATCACATTTCTGGTTCGCTGCATCTGAGTGGTGAGCTGAATACCAGTGCGCTGCAATATGCCTTTGACCATCTGCTTGCTCAGCATGAAGCGCTGCGCACCGTATTTGTTGAGGATGACGCGGGCACAGTGTGTACTCAGGTGCTATCAGAGGGCGAGTGTGATATTCGCTATCAGATACCTGAATCTGACGTCGCCCGCGCTGAGTTTAAGCAACAGCTGGTATCGACACCGTTTGATTTGACTCAGGGACCATTATTGCGGGTGGGCGTGATTGCCGATGCCGCACAGCAACATGAGCTGGTGGTGGTGATGCACCATATTATTTCCGACGGCTGGTCGCTGAAACTGATTGTGGCCGACTTTGTGCGGGCCTACGAAGCAGCATGTGCGGGTGAAACCCTGAACCTTGTACCGCAGGCATTGCGATACAGTGACTTTGCCGCCTGGCAGCGTGACTGGCTGGCCGCTGGTGAAGAGCAAAAACAACTGGCTTACTGGCAGGCTCGACTGGGTGATGAGCACACCCCGCTGGCACTGCCGGCGGATTTGAATAGTGAGGATGACAGTCAGCGCAACCAGACGCGTTCGGTACGTTTGTCCAGTGCGCAGCGTCAGACGCTGAGCGACTTTGCCGCTTTGCAGGGCGTAACCCTATTTAATGTCCTGATGACGGCCTGGCAGGTGCTGCTGCACAAGTACAGTGGTCAGCGGACAATCCGTGTTGGTATGCCAGTGGCCAACCGTCATCACAGCGGCACGCAGGATATCGTTGGTTTCTTTATTAATACCTTAGTGATAGATGCGCAGATCTCTGCGGAGCTGGCGCTGGGCAATGTCATGACGCAGGTTAATGAAGCACTGCGCGGCGCGCAGGCGCACCAGGACCTGCCATTTGAAAAGCTGCTCGACCACTTATCGCTGGAGCGCGATCTGGGCGCATCGCCACTGTTTCAGGTGTTGTTTAACCACCAGCGCCTCGAAGATGGCGCATTACGTCAGTTTGCTGGTCTGAGTGCACAAGAAGGGGAAGCGCCCACTGGGGTGGCACAGTTTGACCTGGTATTGAACTCTTTGGAACGTGAAGATGGCACCCTGGAACTGGCGCTGGATTATGTGGTGAACAAATTCAGTGCAGCCCGGATTGATGCCCTGTTGTCTGGTTTGCAGTACGTACTGACGGCTATGCAGACCGATTTACAGCAGCCTGTCGGCGGGTTAAACGTTTTGCCACAGGCGGAACAGGATCGTCTGACGCCTGCACAAGCTCTATATCAGGCACAGAGCCTTCCCGTTGCTGACATTGCAACGCAAATCCAGCAGCAGGCGCAGCGTACTCCAGATAAAGAAGCATTGAGTTTTGATGGGCAATCCCTGAGTTATGCTGAGCTGGAATCACGCGCTAACCAGTTTGCTCAGTATCTGCGAGAGCAGGGCGTCGGCCATGAATCGCGTGTTGCGGTGGTGTTCTCCCGTCATATCGATACGGTTGTGGCGTTCCTGGCGGTACTTAAAGCCGGTGGCTGTTATGTCCCTGTGGATGCGCAATTGCCATTAGAGCGGGTTGGAACCATCGCGGGGCAGTGCAGCCTGACTGTTTGTGTGGGCTATGCCCTGAGTTCGGTCTACCCGGCGGCGCTGGTGTATCAAAGCAGTCTCTGCGCGCATTACAGCGTAAGTGCACCGCCTCAGTCGCGTCATCCGCAGCAGCTGGCTTATGTTATCTACACCTCTGGTTCGACCGGGACGCCCAAAGGCGTGGCGGTCTCAGATCAGGCGTTGTTGAGCCACTGTGCGGCGGTGCAGTCTTTGTATCAATACCAGGCAGAAGATCGCTGTGCCATTTCGGTATCATTTGGCTTTGATGCGTCCATTGAACAGCTATGGGGGCCGCTGCTGGTTGGTGCCACTGTGGTGCTGGATGAATTTAAACTGCTCAGCGAGCAGGAGTTGAACGACTTTATTACGGCGCAGCGCATTACCGTGGCGGGCTTCACGCCGGCGTATATTCAACAGTTTGACACCTTACCCGCGCAACTGCGTTTGTGTATTGTGGGTGGTGAGGCCTGGTCAGCTCAGCACTGTCAGACGCTAATGACAAGATTGCCGCAGACTCAGTTTGTCAATGCTTATGGTCCGTCAGAAACGGTGATCACGCCGCTGGCCTGGACTCAGGTGCAGGGCAGTGAGCTGCAAGGCGGGTATGTGCCACTGGGTCAGCCCATTGGTCAGCGCGGTATGGTCATTCTCGATGACAGCCTCAATATGCTGCCCTACGGCATGACCGGTGAGCTGTACCTCAGCGGGGTGGAAATGGCGCGAGGTTATCTGGCACAACCGGGCCTGACGGCCGAGCGCTTTGTAGCAAACCCGTTTGCTGACGATGGCTCACGCTTGTATCGCACTGGCGATTTGGTGCGCTGGAATGCACAGGGTCAGCTTGAATATATGGGCCGCTGTGATCATCAGTTAAAGATCCGTGGTTATCGGGTTGAAGCCGGGGAGATAGAAGCGCGCTTGCTGGCTCACGAAGAAGTGGAAAAAGCCATTGTGGTGGCCGATGAGTCGCTGGGCTCCACGCGCCTCGTAGCCTACGTCAGTGGCCGTGCTGAACAAACGCCACAGGCCGACGTGCTGAGCGCGTCACTGGCCGAGCAATTGCCTGATTATATGGTGCCCAGTGTGATTATGGTGCTGGAACGCATGCCTTTGACCCACAATGGTAAAATTGATCGTCGTGCTTTACCGCAACCACAAAGCAGTCAGCGCGCTGATGCCTTGCCACCGCAGGGGCCACAGGAAGTGTTATTGGCAAACATTTGGCAGCAGTTGCTGAATTTGGCGTCGGTTGGTCGCGAGGATAACTTCTTTGCGCTGGGCGGCGACTCTATCCTGAGCTTACAGATCATTGCCCGACTGCGACAGCAAGGGTATGCCCTGAGTGCTAAGCAAATCTTTACCCATCAGACCATTGCTAAGCTGGCGCCACTGATGACTCGCATTGAAGGCGACGCGCAGGCACAGCAACAGGTATCCGGCGAGGTTGCCTTATTGCCTATTCAGCAGGCCTTTTTTGCGCGCACTATGAGCAACCAGGCACACTGGAACCAGTCGGTAATGCTGGAGCTGGATGCCCCGATCACACAGCAAACTCTGTTGACACAGTTAGCGTCGTTATTGCGTCATCATGATGCGCTGCGTTTGCGTTATCAGCAGGACGAAGCGGGTCAGTGGCATCAGCGCTATCGTGATTTTGACTCGACCATGGCGCAACAATGTTTGTGGTATCGCGATGCCAGCGTGGATGAGATCACGCTTATCGCAGAGCAGGCGCAGCGCAGTCTCAATCTGCAAGATGGTCCCTTGCTGCGCGCCGTTCATTTACGTCTGGATGATGGCAGCGCTCGTCTGTTGCTGGTGATCCACCACCTTGCCGTGGATGGGGTGTCCTGGCGTGTATTACTTGAGGATTTCACTACGCTGTGGCAACACCCAGAGGCAGAATTGGGGGCCAAGACCCACAGCGTGCAATTCTGGGCAAAACAGTTACAAAGTTATCCGGCGCAACACGCCGGGGAATTCGACTGGTGGCAGCAACAGGCGACAACGCCCACTATACTGCCTGAGTTAAACCCTGCCGGCAGCCGCCTGTATAAAGATGTTGAGCAGGTCGAGGTCATGCTGGACCCTGCACTGACTCAGGCGCTTTTGACTGAGTCAGGCCAGGCTTATCGCACTCAGGTCAACGATTTACTGCTCAGTGCGCTGAGTGAGGCTTTATACCGCTGGACCCGGCAGGACGTGCACACCATTAATCTCGAAGGGCATGGTCGTGAACCCTGGCGTGAACAGGTTGACCTGAGTCGTACCGTGGGCTGGTTTACCAGCCTGTTCCCGGTGACTCTGACACGTCACGATACGCTGGCCGAGACTATCAAACACAACAAAGAACAGTTGCGGGCGATACCAAACAAAGGCATTGGCTATGGTGCATTTCGCTATTTTGGTTCTGCTGAGCAGCAGACCATCTTGGATACACAGGGACTGGGCGAGATCGAGTTTAATTATCTGGGGCAGCTCGATAGTGCCGCAGATCAAGCCGGCAACTGGCGCCCGGCTGCTGAAAACAGCGGTATGACCCTGGACCCTGAATATGTGATGGATACCGAGCTGTCTATTCTTGGTCAGGTACTGGGCGGACAGTTGCAACTGCGGATCCGCTATGTGCCTGCACGCCTGCCAGCGCATGCGGTGGCTCAATTTGCCGCGCATCTCAAGCAGGCTCTTACTGAGTTGATTGGCCACTGTGGTGACACGCGTGCCACCCTGACGCCTTCCGATCTGCCCCTGAGTGGACTGACGCAGACACAAATAGACAAGCTGCCGCTGGCACATGAGCACATCAGTAACGTGTATCCGCTCTCGCCAATGCAGCAGGGCATGCTATTTCAGAGCCTCTATCAGGGGGGCGAAACCTATATTAACCAGAGCTGCTTTATGGTCACGGGTCTGGATGTGGCACGCTTCAAAGCCGCCTGGCAGCAGGTCATTGAACGTCATGATGCATTGCGTACCGGATTTGTCGATGTCGATGGTATGTCGTTGCAATATGTCGCCAGCTCAACCGAGCTTGACTGGCAGACGCTGGATTGGCGTGATCAGGCCGTCTCTGAGGCGGCACTGAAAGCATTTGCCAGACAGGAATCGTGTCGTGGGTTTGATCTGCAAAACGACCCTGGATTAAGCAGAATGCGTATCATCGCGCTCTCAGATGGCCGCCATGCTTTGATCTGGACCATGCACCATATTTTGACTGATGGCTGGAGCCGCGCCGCCATGCTGGGCGAGGTACTGATGGCTTACGAAGGGCAAACATTGCCACCGGTGGCGGGTCAGTACGGCGATTATATCGGTTACCTGGCGCAACTGGATGAGGCGCAGAATCGTGCTTTCTGGCAGCAACAACTGGCGCCATTGCATGAACCCAGTTACCTGAGCGGCACCCTAACCAAGCCTCAGCATGGACAGTTCGGTGGCTTTGATGTGAGCCTGTCAGAGGCTGAATTTACGCAGTTGGTGGCATTCTGTCAGGATCTTCGTATCACCCAAAATACCTTAGTGCAGGGCGCCTGGGCGCTGCTGCTCAGTCGTTACCTGGGCCGCGACACCGTGTGCTTCGGTGCTACGACTTCAGGCCGTCCGAACGATTTGGCCGGTCATGACGCCATCCAGGGCATGTTCATCAATACGGTGCCTATGGTCACATCGGTGGACCCTGCCCAGTCGCTGAATGAGTGGCTACACACCCAGCAAACAACGGCGTTGGCGGTGCGTGAGCATGAATTCACGCCCTTGTATGAAATTCAGAAGCTGGCAGCACAGTCACTGGAACTCAGTCGAGAAGGCCTCTTCGATACCCTGTTAGTATTCGAAAATTACCCAATTGATGAGGCGATGCTGCAACAGGAAGCACGCCAGACGCGTTTTGAAGTACTGGAAGACCGTGAAGAAACTAACTTCCCGCTGACCATCAGTTTTATTCAGGAAGACACCTTGCGACTGCACTTCAGCTATCAGGGAAGCGAGCTGGCCGAAGCGGATGTAAAAGCACTGGCGGAACAGTACAAAACACTGATCCTGGCTATGTTGCAGACACCACAAGCGCGTTTGTCTGAGTTTTCACTGGTCAGTGAGACACAGCAACAGGCATTGCAGACGCTGGGCTTTGGTGAGTCCATCACGCCGCTGCATCCGGGGGCTGTTGAGCCCATTTATTTACTAGGCGGTGAAGTGCCTCAACCTGGAGCAACGCAATATCAGGATGTGGTGTCAACGATCAACCGCCTGGCAGAGCTAACGCCAGATGCTGACGCGGTGATCTGTGATGGTCGCAGCTATAGCTATAAAGCCTTGGCGGACAAATCCAGTCAGCTGGCACACTATCTGCGCGAACAGGGCGTCCAGCCTGAGCAACGCGTCGGTGTGGCGCTGGCGCGAGGCATTGATTTACCACTGGCATTTCTGGCCATTCTCAAAGCCGGGGCGGTGTATGTGCCGATGGATCTGAGTTATCCGCAGGAACGTCTGGCCTATATGATCAAGGACAGTCAGATGAGCCATATCCTGGTCAGTGATAACAGCCTCGACGACATTGCCGATTCTGCCACTTTGCACCCGTTTGCTGACATTAAACTGAGCGAACAATGGCAGCAGCCAGCGGTATGTCCGGCGCAGGGGGCATATCTGATATACACCTCGGGGTCGACGGGTAACCCTAAAGGGGTGCTGGTCAGCCGGGCTGCTATCGCGGCACATTGTCGTGGCATTGGTCGACGTTATGAAATGCGTCCAAGTGATCGCGAACTGATCTTTATGTCGTTCTGTTTTGACGGTGCACATGAGCGCTGGTTGACCGTACTGACTCATGGTGCGGCTGTGGTGATCCGCCCTGAGCGCCAGTGGGACTTACACGAAACCTATCAGAATCTGCATCAGCAGCAGGTGTCTATTGCTGTATTCCCGCCGGTGTTCCTGCGAGAACTGGCGGCCCATGTTGAGCAGGTGGGCAACCCGCCGCCGGTCCGGGTATATTGTTTTGGTGGCGATGCCATGCCGCAGGCCACTTTTGAGCTGGCTCAGCGTGTGCTGCAACCCGACTTCTTCATCAATGGTTATGGCCCGACAGAAACGGTGGTCACGCCACTGACCTGGAAAGCTTTGCCTGGCAGTGAGTTTGATGCGGTCTATGCACCCATCGGTGAGCTGGTTGGCCAGCGTCAGGCCTGGCTGCTCGACAGCCATCTTAATCTGGTGTTGCCAGGACAGGTGGGTGAATTATATCTGGCCGAAGAGATCGGTCTGGCAAGGGGCTACCTGAATCGTCCTGACCTAACCGCCGAGCGCTTTGTGGCCAATCCATTTGCCAACGATGGCAGTCGCCTATATCGTACCGGCGATTTAGTGCGCTGGAACGAGCAGGGGCTGATGGAATATCTGGGCCGTACAGATCATCAGGTGAAAATTCGCGGTTTCAGGATTGAGCTGGGTGAAATTGAAACCCTGCTGCGCAAGCGCCCGGAAGTACGCCAGGCTGTGGTGGTGGCAGATGATACGCCCAGTGGTAAGCGCCTGGTGGCCTATGTCAGTGGCCATCAGGACAAGCAGCCGGATGAAGTTGCACTCAAAGCCATGCTGGCGGCCAGTTTGCCGGATTATATGGTGCCTGCGGTGATCATGACACTCAGCGACTTGCCGCTGAACAGCAACGGTAAAATAGACCGTAAGGCGCTGCCGAAGGCCGAGCTACAGAGTGAAGTCAGTTATGTGGCGCCACACAATCAAAGCGAAGCTTTGATGGCACAGATTTGGCAAAGTGTGCTGGGTGTGGCACAGGTCGGGCGTCGGGATAATTTCTTCGCACTGGGTGGTGACTCCATTTCCGGGCTGAAAGTGATCAGCCTGTGGCAGCAACGCAGCGAACAACCGCTGGCGCTCAAGCAACTGTGGCAGGCGAGTGATTTGGCGGCGCTGGTGGCGACTATGCAAAACGCTGATAATTCCGTGTTGCAGCCGTTGAACCCACACACGGACAATGCCGATACCTTGTATTGCTTCCATGAAGGCAATGGCCTGACTGCACCATACCGCCCGCTGGCCGAGCAACTGACGGGTCAGTTTAACTGTGTCGGGGTCGCCCCGGCGGCGAACCTGTCAGACATCAACGGCCTGACGGCGCTGGCCGAGCATTACGCTGAGCTGCTGATGGTGGCGCAGCCGCACGGGACTTTCCATCTGATGGGCTGGTCACTGGGTGGCGCACTGGCAGTGTTGGTGGCTCGTACGCTAAAAGCACAGGGACGAACTGTCCGTCAGGTATATCTGGTGGACAGTTGGAACCCGTGTAGTGACTTTGCCGCCACGCAGCTGAGTTGGTCAGACTGGGCGCTGGAGTGGATTGGTGGGGCTGTCCAGCCGGTCGACACGGTATTGCATCAGACGTTTGTGGCTGAGCTCACTGTCGCCTTACAGCAAGACCTGAAGGATGCCGATACACTGGCAACCTGGCTGGTGGCACATCGTACTCGCTTTGCTGAACTGTTCAACGAAGAGTTACTACTGCTGCCTGCGCAGGAGCTTTGCAAATTGCTATCCGATGGGTATGAGCTGTATCGACTGGCTCGGATGGAGCCGACAGAGCGTCAGCCGGACTATGCGCTGGACGGCGTGGCTGAACGGGCGCACGCCTGGTGGTCAGCGGATGCTGAGCCTGCTGCGACAGCGGCCTATCAAACCATGCTGGGCAGCACAGTGACGGCGAGCCATACAGAGGATGATCACCAGCAGATCATTCGTGCTGCAGCGGTTCAGACCGACCTGATAGCCAAACTCACTCAGCGGGACTAACCCTCCCGCAGATCGCTAAAAGCCGCTGTATAGCGGTTTTTTTATGTCTGACAGGCAACGCGAATATCAAAAAAGGGAAGCAGTGCAACAGGCGTGGTAGAGGATGGGGAAAAGCAACACGGGCTTCGCAGTGGAAGCCCGTTTGCAGGGAGATTATAGCTCGAGCGCGTCGACAATCTCTGCAGAGCGCACTGCCAGAATAGACAGCAGCGAGTCGCTGATCCCGTGGGTTTGCTCATTCACACCCTGAGTGAAGATCTTGGGCTTGAACTGGTCGCTGGTTTCGAGCTGATATTGGCGCGTGATGTTAGGTTGCAACCACTCGCTCACTTGCTCAAGCAAAGGTGAGCGGCTTGGGTACTGGTAGCCTGTGGCCAGCACCAGCTGATCGTACTCAACCTGGCTGACACCATGGACACTTTCCAGTTCCAGTACCACTTTGCCCTGGGCATTGATGCTGGCGCCATTGACACTGGTGCGGTTGCGAATAGCCAGTCGATCTGTGCCGTTAAGCTTCTGTTGATAGAGGCTGGCGTAAATGTGGTCGATCAGCGGCTCATCCACTACTGAATAGTTGGTGCTGCGGAATTCATTGAAGTAACGATCTTTTTGTTCAGATGACTTGCTGAACACCACGTCAGTAAAGCTGGGATCAAAGATCTCGTTCACAAACGGGCTGGAATCGGCCGGCTTCATCGCACCAGCGCGCATGATCATATCCACAGCTGGTTGCTCGGTCATCGCAGCCAGATCAGCGAAGATCTCGGCGCCACTTTGGCCGGCTCCGATCACGGCGACGCGATCACCGTCTTTTACTTTATCTTTGTTATGCAGATACTGTGATGAGTGCCAGACGTTATCGGCATCCTGAAGTGCGCTAAACGGGGCTGGCACTTTCGCCGAGCCACCCACACTGACCACCAGGTGCTTGGTCAGGCGAACACTTTGCTGTCCTTCATTGTCGCGGCTGATCACTTTAAGGTGATCAACCTGACCGTCCAGTAACACCGGCTCTACGCCACATACCTGCTCACCAAAATGACAGTGATCACGGAAATGACTGGCTGCCCAGCCAAGGTAATCGTTAAATTCGTGTCTTGACGGGTAGAAGGTTTTCAGGTTGATAAAGTTGTCGAGGCGCTTGTTGTGGTGCAGGTAGTTAATAAAACTAAAGTGACTGGTAGGGTTACGCAGCGAGACCAGATCCTTTAAGAAGGAGATCTGCATCGTGGTGTTGTCCAGCAACATGCCGCCATGCCAAAGAAAATCCTGTTGCTTTTCGATAAAGCAGACTCGATCGCTCAGTTTGTTTTGCTCCTGAAGGGCGATTGCCAGGGCCAGGTTGGCGGGACCAAATCCAATCCCAATCACGTCGTATAGTTTCATTGTTTTGCCTTTGATTACCTTAACCACACGCATAGCTGCGTGAAATAGTGTTTCTTGCCCTTAAGGACGAAGGCAGCGGGGGTTTCTTTAGGCTTGAGTCGGGGGAAATCACAACAAACCACAGAGAAAAAAAACGCCTTGATCCAGAGCAAAAACCCAACGATTAATATGAATTTTTTACCCACCAACTCGTCTAGCTAATCAACTGGGGCAAAGGTTTTACTTTTGTCCACAATTTCAATAACTAAGAATGAATGGGTAAAGCGATATGCAAGTTGCCGGAACGGCTCTGAAACGCTGTGCGATATTGAGTGAACAGGCCATTGCACTGACTCAGAAACTGGTGCGTTATAAATCCATTACCCCGGACGATGCCGGCAGCTTTTGCTTTTTAGTTCGCAAGTTGCAGTCGCTGGGGTTTGACTGTCATGAAGTGACGCGTCAGGGGGTCCGTAATCTGGTGGCTAAACGGGTATTTGGCCCGGGTGAAACACTGGCTTTTGCTGGACACCTGGATGTGGTACCGCCAGGTCCGATGGAATTGTGGCAAAGCCCACCCTTTGCAGCCAATATTCAGGATGGTCGACTTTATGGCCGTGGTGTTGCGGATATGAAAGGCGCGATTGCCTGTTTTATTGCCGCCGTTGAGTCGATCCTGGCGCAGTGTACACGTGGCAGCCTGATGTTTTTGATCACCTGTGATGAAGAAGGAGAGGCAGAGCATGGCACCGTCGCACTGATGAGCTACCTTAAGCAGCAAGGGGTTGATCATCTGCCAGATTACTGCCTGGTTGGTGAGCCCTCAAGCCGCAAGACGTTGGGTGATGTGCTCAAAATTGGTCGTCGTGGATCTTTGTCTGCGCATATTCGGGTCTATGGCCGTCAGGGCCATGTGGCCTATCCGCATAACTGTGATAATGCCACCCATCACACCGCGCGATTATTGCAGCGCTTGTTGGCGCTGGAATGGGATAAAGGCACGGCGCAGATGCCGGGCACCACGTTTCAGGTGACGCAGCTCAACAGTGGTGAGTTTGTTGACAATGTGGTGCCAGGCGCGTGTGATGTCTGCTTTAATTTTCGTTACAGCAGCCGCTTTAATGAGGCGGAGTTAAAGCGCATGATCGACGATATTTTGCTGGATCTGGATTTAAATTACGACATTGAGTGGCAACGTCCTTGCGCACCCTATTTTAATCAGGCGGATGAATTCGTCGCCTTGATCTGCAATGCCATTGAGGCGGTGGTGGATCAGGTGCCTGTGTTGACCACAGACGGTGGTACGTCTGATGGGCGGTTTATTGCCTCCAGTCATACTCAGGTGATTGAGTTTGGCCTCAGGAACGACAATATCCATCAGGTCAACGAATCAGCAGATGTGCAGGATATTGCTGATCTGGCACATATTTACCAGTTGGTGATCCAGGCGTTCTGCCTTGATCCGCAGCGGCTGATGGATGCGCAGGTTGAGCAGCTGGAAGCGTTAACTTAATCGTTTGAATGAGGGCGTGACGTTAAAACGTCGCGCCACCATCTAGGGTGATCACCTGTAAGGTGGTATGAGAAGACAGGCTGGATGCCACAAACACGATACTGTCGGCAATTTCTTCTGCAGTGGCCAGCTTCTGTAACGGGATCCCCAGCTTATACTGCGCTGCAAAGCCATCAATCACTCGTTGTGCACCCTTTTCATCTTGCCACATGCCAGTCTGCATTGGTGTCAGCGTCGAACCTGGTGCTATCACATTACAACGCACACCAAAGTTGGCCAGCTCCAGCCCGGCTGTGAGCGTCAGCTGTGTCACCGCAGCTTTGGAGGCGCAATAGGCTGCCATTTGCTGGCGTGGGGTATCAGCAGCGTTGGAACCAACAGTGACCACTGCGCCTTTACCTTGCTGTTTAAAATGCGGCGTGCAGGCGCGTAAAAAAGTAAACACTGCAGTGCTGTTGACGGTTTGACAGTGCTGCCACTGAGCCAGCGTCAATTGCTCCAGGTCGCCCAACTCCAGCACCCCGGCGACATTGATCAGGTTGTATGGGACAAGTCCCTCCGCGACCAGTTTGTCCAGCTGTTGCGCGAGCAGCTCCGGTGCACTTAGGTCACATTCCACGGCACGATGCAGCACACTGAGATCGCTAAACTGGCGATCAAAACCAATCACTTTGGCACCCAGTGCATGAAAACGCTGTGCGGCGGCCAGGCCGATACCCTGGCCGACGCCACTGATCCACACGATCTGCTCGTGATATTCCTGTTGCAGTCTGGCATCAAACGACATATCCAGCTCCAGCGGTGAGTTCATTGATGACCGAGTTGAGTGTGCGATTCGGTTGTGCTGACCAGCTGCGGGCTGCGGCGAAGATCTGCTTTTGTACTTGCTGCTGCTCAGAGTCTGTATAGCGGGCGACGTTGGCGTCGGTATCCAGCTTAGCAGGTTGGTCCTGCAGCAAGTGCCATTGCAACATAATGTCGTCGGTGGCACCGGCGCTGAGAATATGCGACTGGCACGACACTGCCCCGTATTTAGGGTTGCTGGAAAACGGCAACAGGTTCACTGTTGGGCCATACACATGTGGGCTCAGGCCTTGCTTGTTGCGTTCACGTTTGAGGTCTTCCACCCGGAAGGTCTGCAGTGTCTTGAGGGATTTGATCCCCTGGTTGATCACCCGGCAGCACTGACTGAGGGTCATCTCAGCATCCAATTCCAGTGGCAGTGGCATTACGTTGCTCTGCACACAGGGCGTACTGAGCTCCACCTGGTGCTGGCGGTTCATCATGATCATGCCCAGGGTGACATGGTACTGCCCCGATTTGGCGACCAGTGCAGCGCACACGGCGGCGATTAGCAACTCGGCGTGGCCCGCCTGACATAAGGAAGCAGCCGACTGAATAGTATGCCAGTCTGCACGGCTTAAAGTCGCACTTTGGCGGCGGTTAGCCTCCGTCACATCGGCCTCACTGGTGCTAAAGCTTTTTGCTGGCGGGGTGTTCTCAAGCCAGGAGATCAGGGTGGCTTTCGCCACTTGCTGGCGCGCCAGGTAGGTTTCGCTGCGTTGCCATGCCAATAACTGAGCCTGCGTGCCAAAGCGTAAATTCGGCAGAGCCCGGCCTTTTTGTAATGCGTTATAACTGCGATTCAATGCCTGAGTAAATAAGCCAAACCCATAGCCATCTAGCAACAGATGGTGACCCACAATAAACAGCAGATCTTGCTCTGGCGTGCGTACCAGCGTCAGTTTTAGCAAGGCTTCATCGGGCAATGAAAAACTTTGTGCCATCGCTGGTGCAACAAAGTCATTGGCAAAAGCCTGAACGTCTTCTGGTTGGGTGTCCTGGGTTTGAATGTGGATCTGTGGCACATCTTTATTCGGGCTAAGCTGAGGCACAAAACTGGCGTCATGGACAAACCGGCCTGCCAGACAATCACTGCTTTGCCACACGTGGGCAAGGGCCTGTTGTAACATGGTTGCGGAGATCTGACCCTGAAACTCTATACATTCGGCGACGTTGAACAGTGTTCCCCGGCCGCTGATGGTGTGCAGCAGCCACATCGCCTGTTGCGAGTCGGTTAATGGCAACGCGCTGGACATCAGTCCTCCTTACGCTCTTCGAGCAACTCAACCCAGGCCGCCAGTGTCGGGATCTGAGCCAGTTCGATGAAGTTGGTTTCTATGCCTTGTTGCTGCCACAGCGCGATGAGGTTCATCACCTGCACAGAGTCCAGACCATAATCGATGAGGCTTTCATGCTCATCAAATTCATCATCTTCACAATCAATCAGTGGCAGGATATGCGCTTTGAGGCCTTCCAGTGTGGTGATGTCCTGCGTTTCTTCTCCCAGGATTTCGGCAACCGTCGCCACTTTACCGCAGCGCCCAGCCACAAAGTTCAGTGCCATCAGGTGCTCATCGCGGCTGAAGTCGGCAATCGCATCGGCAATCACAAACGGCTGAATGTCCCGCATAAAGGCGTCTACCGCGGTGGTCATCACCCCGATATGACCATAGATGCCGACTATCATCAGCTGGTCACGGTTGCGCTCACGCAGTTGCGCTTCAAAGTCGCACTTCTGAAAGGCACTGTAGCGCCACTTGGTCAGGACTACATCCTGCTCGCCTGGTGCCAGTGCATCGACAATCGGCTGTTGCGCCGGGTCTTGCAGGCCCGGGCCCCACATATCGCTCAGTAGTCCGCGTTCATGCTGGCCCTGCTTGATTGGCTGGGCGGTGTAATAGACCGGAATACCCTGGTCGTAACAGAACTGCTTGAGGCGCTGAATGTGGCTGATCATGGTTTCAATCAGCGGGTTATTATCACCGTAGTAACCGACAAAATAGTGCTGAACATCGTGGATCAGCAGGGCGGCACGGTTTGCATCGAGCTGCCAGTCAACGCGGTTTTCGGGTAACTCCGCGGCGCGGGGTAACGGATAATGGGATAGCTTAGGAATACTCATCGTGTTTTTGCTTCTTTTATTAATCAGGCCTGGCCGTCGAACGTGGCACGCAGGGCTTTTTTATCGACTTTACCTACCGCAGTCAGGGGCAGGTCGGTTACAAACTGGAACTTATCGGGGACTTTGAAATCGGCGATCCCCAGCTGACGCAGGTATTTGCGTAGTTGCAAAGGGGTGAGCTTTTCAGCGGCCACCACAAATGCGCAACTTTTCTCGCCCAGTGTGGCATCCGGCATAGAGACAATGGCAACCTGCTCGATGTGCTGATGGCCCAGCAGGTGGTTTTCCACTTCTTCGGCCGCGATTTTCTCGCCGCCACGGTTGATCTGATCTTTATCTCGCCCGACCACAATCAGGTGGCCAGAGGGCAGTTGCCTGACCAGATCACCGGAGGCATAAAACCCCTCTGTATCAAATGCACTGGCGTTATGCTGAGGTGATTTGTAATAGCCCCGGAAGGTATACGGGCCGCGGGTCATGAGTCTGCCGGCTTCACCCGGGGCGACCGGCTGGCCGTGTTCGTCAACGACTTTGATCTCATCATCCGGGCTGATGGGGCGTCCCTGGGTCGTCAGAACCAGCTCGTCATCATCGTCATGGCGGGTGTAGTTCACCAGACCTTCTGCCATGCCAAACACTTGTTGCAGTTGGGCACCCAGCACCGGCCTGACCTGCTCGGCCACGGTGCGGCTGAGCTTAGCACCCCCAACCTGGATCAGCGACAGGCTGCTCAGGTCATGGTCGCTGTGGGGGGCGTGTTGCAACCACAGCTGGAGTGCAGGCGGTACCAGCGCGGTGTGGGTTATGGCAAAGCGTTCAATCAAGGCAAAGCAGTTACTTGGACTGGGGTCTGAGGCCAGGATCACGGCGCCACCAGCTGCGAACACGCCCAATGCGCCGGGCGAGCTGAGGGGGAAGTTATGGGGTGCCGGCAGGGCACATAAATAACGGGTATCGCCATGTAACTGACAAATATCCCGGCTGGCAACAACAGAGTACAGATAATCGTTGTGGGTGCGCGGGATCAGTTTTGGGGTGCCGGTGCTGCCGCCAGAGAGCTGGAAAAAGGCCACATCTTCTGGATTGAGCTTTGGTGCACGGAAGCTGCGTGGTTGTAAATACGCTTGCTTCAGCTCGCTGTTGCCCTTGCTGTGATCAACCATGATGTGTTTGATACAGGCAAAGCGATTGTATAGCTCCTGAGAGAATGATTCGTCTGCAAACAAAGACTGAGCGGACGAAACCAGCAGCAGCTTAGGTTGCAGGATCTCACAATAACTTTGTAACTCAGTGCGCTGGTGGTTAAACAGCGCACAAACAGGTGCCACGCCAAGCTTAAGCAGTGCAAAGTAACTGATATAAAACTCCACACAGTTGGGCAGCTGAACCAGCGCGGTATCGCCTGGTTGCAACCCCTGACTGGCCATGTGGGCAGCGAGGTTGGTGCTATATTCATCGAGTTGCTGATAGCTCAGTTGCCGGTTGGCATCCGCCACGGCAATGCCTTGTCCATTGTGCACCAGTTGGTCGTCTAGAATACTGGTAAGCGGTTTATCCTGCCAGTAGCCCTGGGCGCGGTAGTGGGCGGCCAGCTCTTCGGGCCATGGGGTATATTCAATACTCATAGTGTGTGTTTCGTTGCTAAGTGATAGGCATGCCGTACGTCCAGCGCGTTCAGCATAGTGTTTAATTTGGCCTCGGTTTCCAGCCACTCTGAACTGGGGTCAGAGGCAGCCACAATACCGGCACCGGCAAACAAGGTCGCCAGATTGGCTTGCAGATATCCACAGCGGATCACCACCACCCATTCACCATTGCCCTGGTTGTCACACCAGCCAACGATCCCTGAGAATAAGCCGCGGCCGTGACCTTCCAGCGTGTCGATGTGCTGGTACGCCAGTGCAGTAGGTTTACCACACAGTGCCGGCGTGGGGTGGAGGCGGTTGGCCAGCGCGATTGCGGGCTGCTGTGGGGTTGTGAGTGTGCCTTCTATCACCGTTGATAGATGCCACATGGTGGCTGTGCTAAGCAGATCGGGTTGCTCGGGTATATGCAATTGGGTACACAGTGGGCCGAGGATCTGTGCCATGTCCTGCAAAACCACAGCATGTTCGTAACGGTCTTTTTTCGATGCGAACAGAGTGGAGCGGCGCTGTGCTTCGACGCTGGGGCAAGGATCCCGAGGGATTGAACCGGCCAGCGGGTTGCTAAAAATTTGTCCGTCAGATTTGCGCAGCAATAGCTCAGGGCTGACGCCCATTAATACCCCAGCTTCTTGCTCAGTATCTGCATCATGCAACTGGCTGGGGATCGAAAAGTGATAACCACTGGGGCTTTGTGCCAGTAATTGAGCGAGTACGCCAACCTGATCCAGTGGCTGCTCAAACTGTAATTCAACCTGCTTACTGAGTACGATTTTATCCAGCTCACCGTCGGCAAATAAGGCTTTGGCATCGCGCACGGTTTGCTCAAAGTGTGCCCGATCTTGTTTGTAGTGCACGGACTGTAAGCGATTCGGTGTCTGGGCACTCGTATGCTGTGCACTCAGACACTGTGCGAAGAGTTGTTTATCCAGCGTGCTGACCTGCTCCGGGATGATAAACTGAGCCTGCTGCTGCTTACAAAACGGTATCACTCCGAAGGCGATGGCATGATCCTGGTGGCTGGCTGCGTGCGCATCTAATTGTTGTTGCAGCTGACTGGCCAGTGCCTTGGTATCATTAATGGCTAAGGTAAAACGCTTGGCCATACCACGACTTATCAGGCATGACTGTCCGGAAACAAATAAACAGTCCTGCTCGGGCCGGAACTCGCCAAGTTGGTGCGTTTGGGTGGGTTCGGATAATTGACCAGCATGCATGGATTTACTTTCCTCTGTTAACTTTGTCTATAGCGACGCTGATGCAAACTGCGTTCAGCGAGATGTGACCAAGACGACTCATTGTGAAAAAGATTTAGTGCTGCAGGCCATTTGCTTGCGGGCTGTTTTTCGTGCCGCCATGAATTCCGGGCGCTTAGGGCAGTCACCGCAATAGTCTTTGTGCGGGTGAGCATGAAGTAAGCAACAGGCACCTCGCACACGTTTTCCACTTGCCATGTATTCATTGCGCTGTGCTCCGAACAGAGGGTTAGGCTGGTCTTGCCAGCAATCACGGTGCAGCAGGGTACGGACATCCTGTAGCAGCCCAGAGGCATCCGGTAGCACATTGGCAACAGTCGTGCTGATTTGGCGCAGGCGAAACACCAGATTGCTCCACAGTACACGCTCGGCGATGCCAAACTGGGTTGAGAGAAAGGCATGAAGGGGGGCAAAGTGGGCAAAGATCATCGGGTGATATTTGGCCCCAGTGCTGCTGCCTGGGGTAAATGGCTGGCCACAGGTGCGCAACATCAGGCGCTGAGTGACTAAACATAGTTGCACGTCCTGCGCTGCAATGGATAGACCCCGATTGAGGACACTGTGGCTCAGTAACATCGTTGGGAGTACTCTGACGCAATAGCGCATATGCCACACGGAAGCATGTGCCCGGGGTGAGTCAATCCCCTCGTGCAGCGCCCAGCGGGTGATGGCGCTTTTTAACGCGCTCACCTCGGCAAACTGGTGTGAAAGAGTCGGTAAGTCCGGGGTTTGTGACAAAGTGACGGCTTCGCCATATTCTCTGAAGGGCCCCTGAAAAAACGGCTGTAATGTTGGAAGCAAGCGTACCTCTTGGTTGATTTGCTACAAATACCTAGTCATAGACGTTTTGTGGGTGAATTTTTTTACTTTCTGTTCGTCACCACCTAAAGCAAATCCACGTCAGCATAGAAGAGAGACCCCGTGCTTGCAAAATTGATCCGTAATACCTGGTGGCGATTCATCGCGACCGCACTCAGCAGTGTTTTGTTTGGTCTGATCAGCGTGTCGCTGGTCGCGCTGATCAACGAAATCATTAACAGTAATCAGGATGGCCGCTCTGAGCAGTTTGTCTGGTTTGCCGTACTGGCCTGCCTGGGGGTGAGCTTGCAACTGGCTTCTAAATTACTCGCAGAGCAACTTAGTCAGCAAAGTCAGGCGACTGTGCGCCGCGAGGTAGCAGAGCATGTTATCGGCGCGCAATTCAGTCATGTAGAAGCGCAGGGGGCCGGTAAGATCAAATCGTGCCTGACCGAGCACAGCCTAAAAGTCGCCGAGTTCTTCCAGAGCCTGCCAAACATTCTCAGTAACGCCATGGTGGTGCTGGGCAGCTTTGTATATATGGCCTGGCTTGACTGGCAGGTGTTTTTGTTCGCACTGCTGACCCTGGTACTGGGTTCTGTGGGTTACAGTCTGGCTAATGCCAATGCCTTTCGTAAAGTAACCGAAGCGGCAAAAATTCAGGACTCTTTGTACGATCAATTTGATGCCATTTATGCCGGTGCAAAAGAGCTCAAGCTGCACCGCAAAAAGCGTGAGACTTTCTTTCAGGATGTGATTGGCAGCACCATTACTTTGCTGCAAAAGCGCCGTGTGCAGGGCGCCAGTATGTATCACTATGCGGCATCCTGGGGGGGCTTCAGTGTATTTGCATTTATCGGGGGCGCACTGTTTTATCTCTCTTCGCCAGGTGCGGATAGCGGAAAAGTGATGTCGGGTTTTGCGCTGTTATTCCTGTACATGCTGACGCCGTTGGAAGTGATGCTGGCCGCCATTCCAAAGGCCGCCGCGGCGAAGGCCTCGGCCAATACCATTGCCTCGTTAACGGAAGAAATGGCGTTGATGCCACGCAGCAATGAGGCCATGAATGACTTTAATGAACTGACCCTGTCGGACATCAGCCACGGTTATTACCATGAGCAAAGTGATGAGGTGTTTGCCCTGACACCCATCAACCTGACCTTGCGCAAAGGCGAGCTGATCTATCTGGTTGGTGGTAACGGCAGTGGTAAAACCACCTTTGCCAAGTTGCTGTGTGGTCTGTTTGAGGCGCAGCAGGGACAAGTCTTGGTTGATGGAAAAGCAGTACAACCAGTGCAGTTTGATGATTATCGTCAGTTATTCAGCACGGTTTTCAGTGATTTTTATCTCTTTGATCGGGTCTTAGGTTGTGAGGGGCAGGCGCTGGAAGACAAAGGCAATGCCTTGATCCGCAAGCTTAACCTGCATCATAAAGTGGCCATTAAAGACGGCGCGTTTACCACCCAGAAGCTGTCGCAAGGACAGCGTAAGCGTCTGGCACTGGTGGTGGCGTACATGGAAGACCGACCGTTTTATATCTTTGATGAATGGGCGGCAGATCAGGACCCGGTCTTTAAAGATGTCTTTTATCGCGAGCTGCTGCCTGAACTCAGCGCTCAGGGTAAAACCGTACTGGTGATCACCCATGATGACAAGTATTTTGAGCTGGCCGACAGGCTACTGAAAATGGATAACGGGTGTCTTAGCGAACCACTCAGCACTGAGAGTACTAAGGCAGTGAAACCGCACACGGCGCTGGCTTAAAGGTCAGCGCGCAGGCAGCACTCGGTCAGGACCAACTCATCGTTGAGCTGGTAATAGACACTGATTTGGGTGCCCTGTGGCAGGGTTTCATGGAGTGTCTCTGTGAGCGTAAAATGCAATTGGTTGTGACTGAAGTCGTTTAGACAGGCGGCCTCAAAGCCAAAAAAGCGTTGTACGACCGGGTACAGCGCTTTAAAAATACTCTCCTTGGCGGAGAAGATCAGGGTGAGCGGGGAAGCCTGTTCCTGACTCAGTTGCTCAAATGCAGTCCGCTCTTCCTTTGCCAGGATCTGTTTTTGTAGCTCCTGCTCTTGCTTATCCGACATTTTTCTTTCCAGATCGATGCCTAATCCCAGCACTAATGGATCATCACTGACCATGGCCATAGCCAGCTCCTGAGTATGGGTAATGGTACCCTGAATGCCATCTGGCCATATGGGGGCACGACTGTCTGCACTGGCAATTATGGTATGGGGTCGTCCCAGCGTTTTGAGTGCCTGACTGGCGCAGTGACGTCCGGCGAGATATTCCGCTTTACGCTTGGCGACAGCGCGGCTGAGTTTATCCGGCAGTGGTTGCGTGTAACGGGCAAAGTCGCTGTCCTGATACGCGGCAACGCGAAAGGCGCTGCTGTGACTGACGAATGGCAGCTGGGGTGTAAATAGTTCGACTGGTGTTAACGACATACGGCTCCCTCAATTAGTGCCAGCCAGTTTACCGATATGGGGAAGGGTTGCAAGCACACTCAGGAGTAAAGCCTGGAATAAAATTAAGGTGGCTACGGTTGTTGTGGGTTGGGCACACAAGGTATGCTAGGCAAGACCCTAAATTCGCCTGTCTTAGGGTAAAACAAGACACATTGCTCGCCACGTATTTGCAGTTCGAAGCCCGTTACGCCACCTTCTCTGCTGCCGAGGATAGGTTGCCCATAGGCATCGAGTATATTGCCTTTTTCAAGGAACAAGGTGGAGCGCTGCATAAATACGTTATTAGCTAGTTTGGGTGCCTTGCCGCCCTTGAGGGCGACGATGGCGTGTTGTATTTCACGGATCATGTCCGGTGTGGTTTGCTCTATTAAAGCCGCGTGCACCGGTGCTGCCTTGCTGTATTGGCAACCACTGAGCAGCAGGGTCAGTAATGTGGCAAACCATCCCGAACATTTCATCATTATTGTCCTTTCAGTGTGGCGTGGATCGCGCCATCACGTAGTGGTCTGAATGGCAGCGTCACAGTGTTATGCTCATCCGCCTGCGCATTATCATCTGGTCTGGCGGAGACCCCCGTCGCTTCATTGACCAGACAGGTGCCGGTTGCGCTATGATGCAGTGCCGTGGCCAGTAGCTGCTCGTTTTCGTCACCTAAAGCACGACTCAAATCATCACTCACCTGACAACCCGGCACTTTTCCATCTAATCCGGTTTCGCCGTTTATCTGGCTGGCTGGCGTTGGCGTAAAACCATTGGCATAGTCACCAAAGCCTTTTTCATTGGCTGACTTTGACTGAATGGTGTAGTACACCATGCCGCAGTTAGGGGCTGGCAAGAAACCGTAGGGTTTTCCGCGTGTGGTGGAGCCTATCTGGATCACCTCAATATCAATACCACGCAAGCCGTTGATCACCATTTCACTGGCAGAGGCCGTGTCGTCAGTGGTCAGTACGTATACCTTAGAAAGATTCAGGCTGGGCAAGGTGGTGTCGTTGAGAAATACATCCCGGGTCCAGTCTATCCGGCGAGGCTCGAAGGTATATATTCGGTTTTCACTCTGGCGCTTGTCATTGTAGGTTGTGACGCCGAAATTGCGGCTGAGTGAACCATCGCCGGCAATCATATAACCAAGCTGTGCCGCACTGTGGATAAGCCCGCCACCGTTATAGCGCATATCCAGCACCAGTTCATTGACACCTCGATCAATAAAGGTCTCAAACGCGGCGATCAGGGGTTCCTGTGCCGTGGGTATAAACTGATTAAACTGCACATAACCGACGGTTTTGTCTCCGTGTGGTATGACTTTAGTGTGTTGCACCGGCGTTTGTTCAAAATCCGCAGCGGTCATAGTGGCTGATTTTTCTTCGCCTTCGACAGAGCGAAAAGCAAAGGTATAGGCTTTTGGATCGCTGGGAAACAGTGCTTCATTGAACAGTGTGACATTGTCGCCGTCCACAAAATCCTCGCCATCGATATTGATCAGGCGATCGCCCCTGCTCAGCCCTGTGGCCGCAGCTGGCGAGTTTGGCTCGATGTAAGCAATGGTAAAGTTACGATTCGGTGAGGCCGTTTTGATAGCAGACCAGTGAATACCATAGCTGGTGGTCACACCGGACTGTTGTTCTTTTTGATATTCTTCGTAGGTATTAGAAAAATGAAACTGGTCTTTCAGCGATCCATCCGGATTACGTTGGGTGGTTTTTAGCTGGGCAAAATAATCGGCCACTGTGCTGAAGTCCTGCGGATCGTTGTCAGCAAGTTCGTCATACCATAAATAGGTTTCATGGCTGAATGAGCGAAGCCACATTTTTTCATGCATGACCGTCCCGGCTCTGTCCGGAAAAGGCTGGTTATTGTTAAATTCATCCTGCCCGGTACGCGGATTAGCGCAGTAGTTGATGAAGTTAGTGGCTGGTGGAAATACACCGGCCTGCCAGTTGGGCTCGGTGCTGCTGCCCCCTGAGTCTGAACCGTTATTATTGTTGTTATCCGGCGTAGTCACAGTACCTGAATCACCGCCATTGCCGCTCTCGGTACCGCCGCCACCGCATCCTGAGAGCGCTGTGAGGGTTAAAGCCAATCCGATGGCAAGGTATAAGTTGCTGAATTGCATCATGGTTTTATCCTATATATTCATTGCGCTAAAAACTATCAACACTGTTCCTACAATACAATAGATAGACCGGGTTGACTGTTAATTAATGTCAACAGCAGCAAAAATAATCAATTTAACCCTTACTTTGAGTATAGAGTAGGTGTCTGGTTGCGCAATATGTTGCCCATGCCAGCTAGGGCGAAGCGGGGCCGCCGGAGGTCTGAGACTTGCGCAACGTCGCCCGCCAGGCGGGTAAGTAAGTTAACAGCAGCAGTCCCAGGCAGATGATATTCATCAGCAGGTTCAAATAGAAAACGGATTGAAATGCGGTAGTTCCCGACAACGCATGGATCCCTTGTTCTATCCTGCTATATTCTCTGCTCGTGGCATCTAAGCTTAAGTAGCCTGTTGATTCCATGGCATTGCCTGCGGATTGCCACAGCTGGTCTGATGCAATGAGCTTGCTGCGTTCATATAACAGGCTAAAGAGCATCACACCCAGCGCTCCCCCTATTTGTCGGGCAAAATTGATCATGCTTGAACCATAAGCCAGCATAGGTCCTTCAAGGTGCCTGAGCGAACTCACATATAAGCTGGGAAGCATAACTGACATGCCAATGCGTGACAGGGATGTGGCCACCACAATGGCAATAATCGCACTTGAAACATCTTGTTGTGCGGTGAGCCAGATGGCGTATGTATTGATCAGCAAACCACATAAGATAATTTCTCTGGGTGGGAAGCGATCGGATAGCCAGCCCGAAAAAGGCGCCATAAAGGCCATGATAAGACCCGGAATGAGCAGGGCTTCGCCAGCCTGGCGGGCACTGAGCCCTCTGATCTCAAGTAAGTAAAGGGGCACGATTAAAATGGAGCTGAACAAAAAGATCCCCAGTACGCAGATCACCACGATGTTGACGCTAAACACGGTGTCTTTAAACAGTGCGAAGTTGACCAGAGGCTGAGCGGTCTGTTTTTCAAAAAAATAGAACATCAGCGCCAGCAGGGCACTGACGCCGCAGCTTATTGCAAACTCGGTGGCATACATGCCGACCTCTTCAGCCAGCTGTAAACTGATGAAAAAACCAGACAATACGCCAGTCAAAATACACAAACCCGCCCAGTCGTAAGCGTACGCGGCCTGGTGTGGTTTATCTGGATTTAAAAAGATCAATGCACATAGCAGTGACAGGGCTGCCATCGGAATTTGAAACGCAAACAGGCCGCGCCATGACATAAAATCGATTAAATAGCCGCCGATCACCGGACCAAGCGCAGGGGCTAACAGCATAATCGCGCCAAAAAAGCCCATCGCAATGCCCATTTTTTCTCTGGCAAAAATGCGCCCCAAAATAATGGTAGCCAGTGGGGCCTGCAATCCGGCCGCAAACCCTTGCAAGGCACGGCCGCACAACAAGCTGAACAGGCCATCTGCCAAAGCGCCGATCAGTGAGCCTGAGATCATGATGATGAAACTGACTATAAACGTGTATCTGCAACCAATGCGATTCACCAAGTCCGCGGTTAATAACATCGCAATGGTCATCACCACCATGTATAGCGATACGGTCCAGTGTGCTTCACTCAGGTCCATGGCCAGTTCTCCCATCACCTGCACAAAAGCAACCTCAATGGTGGTACTGCTGAGTAAGGTGGAAAAGCTGCCGAGTCCAACAGTAAAAATACATGCAACGGTTTGCCTGTTAAACATAGGGATCCTTTACAGTGGAATAATCACGGTACTCATCATGCCCGGTGCGACCATGGCTGAGGTGGTGTTATCTAATTTGATATCCAGCGTGAACCTTTGTTTTACTCTGACAAAATCGCTGCTCATTTGACTGGTGGGGATTAGCGCCAGTTTGTCATTGCTGACTGACGCAATTCGGGTGATCACCCCCGAAATCGTTTGTCCGGGCTGATAGCTTAACTGCACTTCAACTTGTTGCCCCAGGTGCACTTTGCCAAGGTCACTTTCCAGAATGTTGGCCTCGACTTTCAGGCTGTTGAGATCATGCATCATGTACAGGCGCTGGCCTTCTTCGACATATTCACCATGACGGACAAAGACTTCATCAATCACGCCATCAAAGGGTGCCGAAGAGGTCAATTTTTCCAATTGATATTCCAGCAGCGCGCGTTGTGCCTGAGCGGCTTGCTTTTGACTCTCTAATCTGGAAATCTCATGCAAAATTAAGTCGGCCTGGCGCTTTTCATTACTCAGCAAGGCCTGATTGACGGCGTGTTCCGCAATTCTGGCTTGATGAATATCTATGTCTAGTAGCGCCTGCTGAAGTGCTGACTGGGCGGTGAGTTTATCTTGCCTGGAGACAGCTGCCGTGGTTGCGAGGTTCTGAATATTGTCTGTTTTCTCCATTTGTAAGCGGGTGCTTTCTTGCTTGAGCGCCAGTTCCCGGTTGAGTAGCTCCTGCTGCCAGATAAACTGTGTTGCCTGCTCTTTGTTGTTGGCAATGGCGACCTCATAGCGTTGCTGGTTGAGTTGTTTTTCGGCTTCAATCTGAGCGATTTCAGCGTCAGAAACTTGTAGTTGCAAGCGAATTTCCCGCGCGTCCAGAGCGATGATCTGCTGACCTTTGGGCACCCGCTCTGAGCGCAGTGCCGCATCCGCCATCACAATGCGACCATCGCTTTCACTGCGGATAGTGATCAGATCCGCACTGACCCGGGCATTGTCTATGGTCAGGTACAGTCGGCTGTATGCAACTGCCCAGACTGTGGTTGTGGTGATCAGGATAAAAATAAACACCGCAATGGCTTTATTGCGTTTAGAGAGACTACTCACGACTTGGATTCCATATTGCTAAAATAGTGTTGAAGTCGGTTTTTGACGGTTTGACTGGCAGCATAGTGATAGGCGCAGGCCTTAAACTGTGGGTAGTATGCTTTATCCGTCCCGATATAGACTGCCAGCCATGCCTGAAACTCTTGCTGTTGCATGACGGCGGTTTCCAGCCGCGCACAAAGCAAGATTTTTACTTCCTCATTGGGTTCAAAGCCGCGTGCGATGAACTGCAAAATCCTGATACAGACCACATTGTCGTGGGCCAGTCGCTGCGTGCACATGACAAATGACAAACGGCGATGTTTGAGATCAGACAAGCCCTGCTGTGAAGGGTCGAGAATATGCCCGCTGTCACAGCAATAGTAGAGCGCATTGACGGCGAAGTCCCGTGACAGGATATCGGCTTGCAGGCGTGCGAGAGCGGTGGTTGCTGACTGCTTCACTTCGTCATGCTGGTGCGACTGAGACAGGCCGACTCTGGGCGGCACGGGCATGGAGAAAGCGGCTTCGCGTAGTATATTGATGTCTAATTTATATTCAGAGCCGAGCACGGTCACTAACCCAAAATCTGGGTCAGTGAGCAGTTGATGGGGCTGAAATATACTAAGGCAAAATGCGTACAGGTCGGCAAAGCTGGTGTTCACAGACAGATCAATGTCTTGTGCTTGCAGGCCTTCAACCCAATCTCTTGGTGCTCCGCCTGAGATAAACACCGACCAGTTTAGTGATTGCATCTGTGCGATGAGCTCGCCAATCGTCGCCGGGCTTGCCTGGTCGATGCGCTGTGCCATCGCGGCGTGGATCAAATGCTGGTGGTGCTCTGGCAAAGTGTAATGATCATACATAGTCATGGTGTCACTAAATTACAGCTGGGCGCAGCAAACAGGATGATAGCCTTCCAGGGTGTTGCGTCCGCCAAGACTGGGCAGTTCAAGCAAGAAGCCGGTGCCCACGACATGCGCACCCAGTTGTTCACACAGCTTGATGGCAGCCAGGCAGGTCCCACCCGTACCCAATACATCATCAATCAGCAGGATGTGATCATCCTGATCAATATCATCTTTGTGAATATGCAGGCTGTTGTGTGCATATTCACTGCTGTAATCGGTGCTGATGGTTTCACGCGGTAGTTTGCCGGGCTTTCGGATCGGCACAAATTTTAAATTCAATCGATCTGCCACCATGGCTCCAATGATAAAGCCCAGTGCGTCAATGGCTGCCACACAGTTCACTTTGCCCCGGTAGTGCTCGGTGAGCTGCGTGATAGCCCGGTCTCGTTCATGGGCGTTACTCAACAAAGACGTAATGTCATGAAATTTAATGCCTGGTTTTGGGTGGTCCTGCACGATGGCAATGTGTTGTGAGATCATAGTAATTCTTCCTTATTGAGCGTGGAGTTAAGTGATAGCAACTCTAAAATTGTGCGCAGTGCCGCAGGGTCGGCACCGAGCAACTGCACAACCTGGTCTAAAATTGAGGCTTCCGCCGGGCGCATGGGGATCAGCGCTTTGGCTGTTTTAATGTAAGACAGTGCATGGGCACGATGGCGAATGGTATTGCGCGCTTCGGGGTACAGCCACTTTAACGGTGCGGCCAGTGCCTGCAAGCGGTTTGACGGGGAGAGCTCAAGCACCCCGCTGTCTTGTTCTGCCCGGATAAATACGGAGTGCTCGACTTCTGATGCTGAGTGTTCATAGAGCTTATTCAGGGCCAATATCACAAGCTGACCGGTTTCAATGGGGGCATTTAACCGGTAGGATTTACCATCTTGCGCGCTGGTGAGGGTTTGTTCTGCCAGATAGTAGCGGCTGAGTTGTTCTGCGATGGCTTCGACCAGATCATCCGGGGTTGAAAATGGCTCAGTCACCAGGGTGTCGTACAGATGTCGGGTCAGACAGGTGTAGACAAACCCGTCTGCGACAATTTGACTGTCCAGGTCGCGTTTTCCCGGCAGAGAAATCATACTGCGAAATTGCTTGTTGGTGATCTTGGCACTCAAGTCGTGATAATAGCAACCGTATAGTGTGGGCTTACACAGGGTGCTGACCAAGTGTGCAAAATCATGCAGATCATACACCACCTCATCACCGAGCCGCTTTACCTGTTCACTGTGTCTGTAAAATGCGTCATCGCGATAGTACAGCACCTGTTCTTTGCTGAGCTGAAACTGGTTTGGTGCAATCATCTGCGCACACGCCGCTTTACTGGGCCAGCTAAAGACAAACTGATTGATGGTCAGGTTGTAAATGGTATTGAGCAGTTGTTGCTGTGACAAAACCCGGTAAACCTCATCGATTTGTTGGCTCTTTGCTGTGATTGTTGCCAACCGTGCGGAGACTTCACGTCGGGAAGCAAAAAAGATCATGCCATAACGGTGGGCGATAAAGGCCAGCTGGAATATTTCCCTGGAGTGTGTCCATAATTTTGCAATCGGCTCAGGCAGCTTGGGCAATGCATGCTGCTCGAAGCAATCATGCCAGCTTTGCCAGAATAACGATTTGACGAAATGGTTATGCTTAAGCACTCTGTCAGCTTGATTTACAAACGGCAGCTTAGCAGGGCTATAATCAAACATGCTGCCCTCCTAATGCCAACTGTTGTGTAAGTGCTTCGAAGTGACTGCAATACCAGGTCGGCTGCATCGCCAGAGCTGCTTCATCATCGCCAAAGCCATGGGTCAGATAGGCGCTGTCGGCACCGATGGCATGAGCAAATGCCAGATCTGCTGTGGTGTCGCCAATATGCAATATGTGCTCGGGTTTAATGTCTGGGTAAGCCGGGCGGATCACTTGCTCATAGACATCCGGCTGTGGCTTGCCTGCTATGCCGACGCGCTCTCCTATCACATCGTCAAAGAGCGACGTGAATGCGTACTGCTGTACGAAGGCATTGAGTGCGGCTTCGCCCTTATTGCTGACGATCAGGCACTGCGCACCAGCTTGTCTGAACGCCATGATGGTGTCTCTGGCATGAGGAAATGGTACTTGTAACCGATGGTGTTCCTGATTGTATAGCGCCCGATATTGGTGGCACAGTGCATCCAGCTCAGCGGCAGACAGAGGGTGCTGATGTAACTGGGCAATCACAGATTTAAGCGGGGTACCCACGGATAACTGCGCGTCTATCTGTGTCTGTTCAGTACCGGGAAACAGCTGCTGAAGTGTGCTGATAATGGCAGGCGCGGTGTCACACAAGGTACCATCAAAATCAAACGTGACTAGCTTATAGGTTTTCAAAAGCTCTCTCCCTGATGATGTGAATTAATGCTTGCTCCGGGCAGGTCTGGTTAAGCGTCAGGTCAGCAGCCTGATTGAGTTGCGGGTGCGACCCGATGCAGACGCCCACTTGTGCTTGTTTGATCAGGTGCAGGTCGTTTGAATCATTGCCAAAGGCGATACTATTAAGGGGATCGATATCGAGTTGCTGAAACAGGTTGGATTTACAACACCCAGTTGGAGAGATATCAAAAAAGTCGACGCCAGCATAAGGGTAGACCGTGATCCCAAGTCGCTCAGCATCTCTGTTCAACAGTTCAATGAGCTGGGTATCAAACACCTGAATTTTATTGATACCCTGGGCCAACGCCGCTTGCTGGGAGATTTTGGGTGCTTTGTAACTCCCCTGGGTGTACTCAAAAAAGGGGTGGCTGGTGCGACTCAGGTAAAACCCCTGCGCACAATCCAGAATATAGGGCGCATCCAGATCCTCGAGCAAATGTATCAATCGGATGCTGGTGTTCTTAGTGAAATGTTGTTCAGCGTAAACTTTGTGCTGCTTAAATAGCAAAGCCCCATTGGTACAAGAGATAGTATTGTTGCGTAGCTCGGTTGGCAGCACCTGTAACACATCCCGAAACGGCCTGGCTGTGGCGAAGATCACGTCGCTGTCATCACTTAATTCGACCAGGGCGTCGGTCAACGCCGTACTGACGGGTTGGTTGTTAAAGGCGATTGTGCCGTCAATGTCAAACAGCCAATGTCTGGCTTTTATTTCTGTAAGCATAATGCGTTCACTTTAAATTAAGAACGCGACAAGGCCGCTGTGGCGTCGGTATGTTTATAATATACGGCCAGGTCAAGCGCGGTTTCCTGTGCGTCTGTCAGGGCGTTTTGATCAGCGCCAAGTGAAAGTAACAGCGTGACTGCGTCGGCATGGCCTTCGACTGCGGCTTCATGCAAAGGGGTACGTGCACTAAAAGAAGGCACATCCGGGTTGTTGGTTCTGGCTTCTAAATCGGCGCCCAGCGTGAGTAAGGTATGGATGGCATCAAGCTGACCAAAGGTAGCAGCTTTATGCAGTGCGGTACTGCCGTTGCCAGTCGCCACCTCAAGCGCGCAGCCCTTGGCGACCAGGGCATCGATGACCTCACACTGTCCTTGAATCGCCGCATAATGTAAGGGGGAGTAGCCTTTTTCGTCTTGCACATTGACCGCTACGTTGTCCGCTTGCAAAAGTGTGGTTAGCTGAGTCCATTGTTGCTGTTGCGCTAGTTCTAAAATTTCCTTGTTCATTCCAACCTCGTCTCTAAGAGTTTTTTGTTATGTTTTATGATCTGGGGTGGCAGCGCTGGACACACTGTCCGCGCTGCTTTTCGCTTATTGATATGAAAGTTTTTCTAATAGTTCTTGTGCCAGGGGCAGGGAAGCCGCTGACAACAGAGAGTCGCGTTTTAATAACTGATCCTGATTGCCGTGTAAGTCCATGACCACAGCACCGGCTTCTTGCAAACACACAATCAGTGCGGCGCTGTCCCACGGCTTCATGATGGTGTCGATGGCTGCATCGACTCGGCCGCAGGCGACCTGGACATGCTGAATGCAATCACCTGACAGTTTAAAGAGTCGCGCTTCGTGAAATACGTTATCGATCCGCCACGGATACTTGCCATTTTCAAGCCACAGGTTGGTGCCATGAATACCCGATGCAGTGATCACTGCCTTTTTGACTGAGGTGACCGGATCCTCAATGGTGACTCTGGTGGCCGCTTGATAAGGTGTTTCAATAAAACAGCCGAGTCCCTTAGCTGCGTAGCACACCTCATTGATCCCGGGTAACGCCACACATCCTAATACGGGTTCGCCTTTATCAATCAGGCTGATCAGTGAACCATAAATAGGCACCCCCAATCGGTACCAGGCTGTGCCGTCGATGGGGTCGATTAGCCAGTAAGTGTCTTGTGTCTCCATCCCTGATACACCCAGCTCTTCGCCAAACACGGGGATATTGTAATCAAGGGATTTAAGCGCCAGGCTAATGAACTCCTCAACGTTAATATCCACTTTACTGACAAACGTATTATCACTTTTCATAGAGAACTCAGCATTGAGCTTAGATTTCTCTATTATTTGTGCAGCTTCCTTTGCAATTTTCACCACTTCATCAAGTAAATCAGTAAGATTCATTTTTTGTCCCAATTTGATTTGTCATGTTGTACACGATCAAGGTCAAAGCCAGTGATGAGTACAGGATAAATTTATAAGTGCTTATGTCCTGGTGGTATAAATGAAACCCGATGATCATGCCTAAAATAGGAGACATAATCTGATATAAAGACAACACATTAAAGCTCACTTTTTTACTTGCACTCACAAACAGTGTGAGTGGTAAAAAGGTAATGAAGCCCAACATTAATAGCATTGCCCAGTCATTTAATTTCACACTTTCTATAAATCCAAAATCAATGAAAAACCACAATAAACAACACAGCGGTAGCATCGCTTTGGTTTCATTAAATAGCCCTGTTAATGGATCTAGGTTGTGCTTCTTATGCCACAGTAAATACAGCACAAATGGCACGGAGATCAGCAGACCTATAAATGGAAAATTGCCGCTAATATAGAACTCAAGAAAAACGATAAAGAGGGAGAGCGAGAAAAAGAACCAGTCCTTTTTCTGATTACTCTCGCCGCTAAAAATACTCACTGACAGCAATAAAATAGGCAGTAAAAGATAGGCGTAGCTTGCCTCAATTACATAGCCCGACTTTATTGCTACGGCATATCCACCCCAATTCAGCATTAATAATAATGCGGGGATCAGGTTTAGCTTTAAGCTAAAGCGCTGCGTTTCCTCTGCTCTCATTAATTTTAGGTACAAACCCAGCAATATAAAGGTGCTGATAATTTGTGCCAGCAAGAAGAAAAGCGGGGGATACTCGCCAGAGAAATAAAAATATAAAGGCAGAGAACCCCAAATGACGTTTGCGGATATACCTTTTAAATGGTATTTAAGCATTGTCTTTATAGATCTCTAATTCGAGTGTTTTCTCGACCATTCTGTGGATCGCCGGATCGTCGGTGAGTGCTTTTACTTGCTCGAGCGGTATCCATTGCAACTGTTTTGATTCCGCATTTTTAATCGCTTTTGCCTGCGCCGGGGCAACAAAGTAGCAGGTCACATCATAGTGCGGATGCTGCGGTATTCCTTTGTATTCCGGGATATCGTGAATATCGATGTCGAGCACAAAGGTGTTTGCTGATGACAGTGAGGTGATGCCGCTTTCTTCGGTTGCTTCGCGCAAGCAGGCATCAATAAAAGAGCTGTCTTCTGGCTCAATGTGGCCACCAAGCTGAAACCACTTGCCAATTTTAGCATGCTGAGTGAGCAACACGTGCTGGCGATCATGCGACAAGACCCAGGCAGAAGCGGTAAAGTGCCCTGCCTGATTGCTACTGTAAATGGGGTCGTCACTGTTTTTCAGGAATGACAACATATGCTCCCGATACCGTGCCTCTATCTCGTATGTTGTCGCGTAGTTTTCCAACAAACCTTGTAATTCATTGATTGTATTTTCTTTGTTCATGAGTCGTCCTTGGTATGCTTACAGTTGTGTTGACCAGTTACGCAGCGAGGTGGTTAACTTGTCTTCCAGTTGGCTAAAATCGATTTGCTCATGGGCTAGACACACGAATGAGTTGTGCCCCTGCAGCATGAAAATACCCTCAGCGATCATGGTCTGTTTCAGCTGCTCTCTGGCCGCAAAGTTGTTCAGCATAGGGTCTGAAAAGCGCAGATCAAACAGGGTGTCGTTTAATAAGCTGGTTGCGCTGAGTAACTCGGTTGTGGCCGAGTGGGTGATGGCGGCATTGATGGTTGAAACAATCTTTTGGCAGATGAGCGGCAGGCGCGCATAGCCTTCTCGTTGCTGCATTATGTCTGCGACTATGATCCCGGCGTGCGCTGACAGGACTTCTTTGGTGTGGGTACCGCCAATCCTCGCGTTTTGATAAATCTTGATGTGCTCTGGCTTGCCGAGCAGCACCGCCAGTGGTAATCCATTGCCCACGGCTTTACCAAGGATGATGTAATCTGCTGGGATCGCTTGCGTATCAAGCATGCCTGCCGGGTTTGCTCTGCCGGCGGTTTTGGTTTCGTCGATGATGATTTTTATGCCATATTGGCGACACAGCGCGGTTGCCTGTTGTAATGTTTCAGTGGTCATGAATGCCAGCTGGTAGACATCAATGGCAAAGGCGGCTGTGGTGTCGCCGTGTTCGCTCAACAGTGCTGTCAGGCTCGCGATATCACCATCCGTCCAGTTAAATACGCCCTGCTCACCATCAATCCCGCGCATACCTTGTGAGAATCTCAGTGCTTCGCGCTTTTCACTGCCTGGCCATTCGTGCCAGCTTGGTGTGTTGGCAATCTGGCTGTCGTGCCATCCTAAGAAACCACAACGGATGAATTTACTGCGACCTGTTTCCAGCATGGCGCAGCGCATTGCTGCGGTTACGGCTTCTGAACTGGTTTTGAATAGGGTAACAACTCGCATATCCTGATACTGGGCTTCATACACTTTGGCAAGTTCGCTATGCACATCGGCAAAACCAGGAAATGACAGGCCATTGCTCAGTTGTTCTGATACTCTGCGCACAAACTCTTCATCAGAATGGCCTAATATGACGGGTCCCAGGCCCAGAATGAAGTCGATATACTGGTTGCCATTTTGGTCTGTCACTGTGTAGTTTTTTGCCTTTTTAAATAAAATAGGTGCATCATTTTTGGCAAAGTACCTATCACTTCCTACTAACGGTGAAATCATTTTTTTCCCTTTTCTTCTCTTTTTATACGGTTGCTACATGTTGAAGGCGTTCATTTTTCGGCAGTTTTCTCCAGCCATCATAACTAAACCCATACATTCGGATTAGCCACCTGTCATTGCCATCGTACAGGGCGTGGTTGGTGAGGTTGTCTCTGCCATGCAGGAGTGTTCTGTTATTGAGAATGAGGACTTGTCCTGGTTTGAGCACGAGACGTGTGACGGTACGCTCATCATCAAGGTATGCCTTGAGTTCCGTCAGTGCGGATTTGGCACGTGGCGTTAACCCTTCCAGCTTGCTATAGCTAAAGCGAATGTTGAGCTTGCCATTGATTTCCGCGATGACGCTCACCCCTTCGTTTACATAGTTAATGTCGAAGCTAGACTGGCTGGTGGTTCTAAATTCGGGCCGCATTAAATTGCGAATGGTTGAGTAGGGCAGGCTATCCAACAGATCTTGCAAATACCAAACCCGTGTAGCGCAATTGGTTGGGTTCCTGATGCTGGCCAGACCAAATATGTCGGGTGCAATACAGTGTTTGTCTGTATTGGTTTTTATTTCTTCAGGCCAAAGCCCATTCACCACTTCGGTGTGTGGTTTGAGCTGTTTTGTTGAGCGGCTTTGATATAACGGGTTATTTTTTGCTGGCATCACCATGTGGGCTAAACGCCCATTCATTTCACCTTTATAACTGGCAACTTTGTGTCCAGTTAGAGAAATTAATCCCATTAATGTTGCCGCTGGCATTTTCCATGTTTTATGTTCAGGTGGATTATCATTGCAAGGCGTCGATGGTATACCTGATGTATCAAAACAGTTGTTAAAGATTATCCAGTCATATTCATTGTCTTCAGCAAAGTTTTCTACTTTTTGTAAGATAGACTGATTTTCAAATAGTTTTTGCCGTATTACGTGCTTTGCAATTTCACTAATAACGTAAGGCTCTATTTCCTGATCATAATTGCTCAAGTTGCTTTGCAAATAACTGTGCACGGCATTTGAACTGGTCAGCCCTTTGCTGAAGTTAAGTTCCAATCCTCGTCCTTTTGGAACTGCGCTGATACTCATTGCCTTAACCTCCAATGATGTTAATTCTCAATTATGAGCTTGTATGTTGAGGTTAAGGGTACTTGAAGTAATGTTCAGAATCTCATACATCAGATGTTACTAAGTGGAACAATCAGTGGAATATATGTACAGACAAGAAAAGGCGAGGAGGCATGATATACCGCTGATATAGTATATCATCTTGTGTTAAATTTTTGTGTTATAAAGAGAAAAAAATAATCATGCTGCGGAGTGATATAATTATCACTCCTGGCCGGTTAGGTATTTAGACTCGGGATCAGTGTGATAAGTGCATCGATGAAGTTTCTTACGCGGCTCGACATATTGTCTCTGTGCTGCAACAAGGCATTGAGCTGCACTTCGTGAGTCCACTCCTCAAGACATGTCTCTAACGTCCCGTCTTCAATGTATTGCTTCGATGTAAAGTCTAACGCGGTGGCAATACCTGAGCCGTCTAGTGCGAAAGAGATCAGCATTTCATCACTGTCACAGATATGGGACGTCCCTATATCAACTAAAAACTGCTTTCCAATATCACTGAAACTCCACTTATTACCGGTTTTACAGTGGCGATAGCGAATACACGGGTGATTAATTAACTCACTTGGATGACTGGGTTTTGGGTGGCTGCGCCAGTACTCTTTACTGGCAACAACATAAGTATTAAATGTCGTAAGGCGTTTGCAAATATAGTTGCTGTCGGGTAACTCCCCCAGGTGTAAAGCAACATCCACTTTTTCTGCGACCAGGTCTCCCAGGTTGTTGTCGACCATAATATCTAAAATGACGTTGGGGTGGCTTTTTTTATATTGACTGAGGAGGGCATGAAAGACTTTGTTATCGAGGACGCTGGGGATTTTAACTCTGAGTAGCCCTTCGCTGTTTTGTGAAAAATCACGGAGCATTTCGTGACTCTCTGAAATGGCCAGATTGAGCCGTTTGCATTGCTCAAATAGGGCATCGCCTTCACGGCTCAGGGAAAAGCTTCTTGTGGTTCTGTTGATAAGCCGAACGGAATACAAGGACTCAAGTTCAAACACATGATTTGTTAGGGTACTGCGCGATTGGCCTAACTTTTTTGCAGCTTTGGAAAAGCTACCACTGAGCGCAATATGATAAAAAGACTGAAGCCAGATACTGAGCTTCGCTTGGTTATCCGATACATAACTGCACATCTTCGAATTCCGTTTTACTTTTATTAAATTGCTACATCACCTCTGGGTGTTATTTCCTTTATAACAAAGGTGCAAGTTAAAGTAAGCGCAGGTATCAATTGGTGTGTATCCATACAATTCAGCCAAAATGAAACCCAATAAATTAGTGCGTTTACTGTAAGTTGTCATTAAAGCTTAACAGAGCCAGCTAAGGCAAGAATAAAGCGACAACATGACACGACCGGCAGGCAGGAGTCAGAGGCGAGCGCGCTTTCGCATACTCTTTGTCCGGCCCCGGTCAGATGTTGTACAGAACGTTTAACGGGCGTGTTGGCGACGTCTGCGCCAGGGGGGAGATTGCAACAACAGCACCATACCACTGAGGCAAAACGCGACACTACAGGCTGCAAAGGTGATCAGTAAAGGGTTGTTGAAATCATCCCGCTCGTCATAATCCATGATGTGTAACATCCAAAAAAAGTCGAAAATGCGCCACAAGGTGCTTCTGACCGTGATCACCTGACCGCTAAGGGCATCCAGATACAGGGTTGTGCTGAGTGTGTCGGCAAAGGTGACCTGCCATATGTGAGGGCGATATTGCACTTCCCGGGGACCTGTAGTGAGCAACTGTGCAGAGCCGACGGGGCTGTCACCGAGAAAGTGGGCCTGTGCATTAGCACGGATCTGCGCTTCGGTGGGAGCAGGAAACGGCGCTCCTGTGGCGGTGAAATAGGCGCGTTCTTCACCACTGGCAATGATCATGGGTTGATCAAGAAAGTGACTAAATGTCAGTGTGTTAAACCCTTTAACAGAGTGTGCCAAGTGATTAAGGTCGGCGCGATAATCAGTCTGACTAAACGGGTTGTCCAGCGCACGCTTGGCCAGGTGCTTACCATGCACCATGTCCAGTGGTATGGCACTCATGATCAGACCACCGAGCAGCCAGGCAAAGATCTGTAATGCCAGCAGATAGCCTGTCAGCTTATGGAATTTTCGAATGGGTTTATAGCGGGATTTATTCATAGTGCTGTTTTTTCGTCAAAATTGCTGATAGCTTATGAGAATTCGCGTAAAATCAATAGTGACATATTGTCGCACCTGCCAATCGAATGTGTTCTGGCGCTTGAACATGGCGCAGGTATGGCAGCGAACCACTCATAAAGAAACAAGGTAAATGTCCCGTCATGTCAGAAATCCAGTTTTTAAATGTCGATTTAGAGTTAGAATCCAAGCAGGATATTTCTGCCCTGGTTGCGGATCTTAAAAAGAACGCAGTAATACTGCATTACGATAAGGATGAGTATCGCCAGTTGGCCAGAATTGAGGCCAGTGCCGAAGTGACGAGTCCGGATAAAGCCATCAATCATTTGTGTGAATTGATCGAATCATGCTCTAAAGCAGCGCTTAAGCAGTGGCTGGGGTGCTCTAAGCGCACCTTTGATATCGGCTTCAGCAGCGGCGAGCAGCCAAAGTGCTATTCTCAGGCGCTGCACGCAGACACCTTGTTACGCATCTCCGCCATCGGTGCGGGTATGGAAATTACGCTTTACCCTGTTGAAAAATAACAACGTCTATTAATTACCTTCACTCGTATAGAGAGCCGGGCCTGTTCAGTTGCACAGGCCTTGGTGGCCATTGTACCGTCTGCCTGTCACTGTTTCCCAACCAAAAATAATGAATCAAACAAAATAGAGTCTTCACTCTTGTTTAAATCCAGATCTAAAAATAAATTTAAATTTAACATTTAAAGTTCTTTTAAAACATATATTTAATGTCTTTTTGTTAATTTTTATGTGTAAAGTTTATATTAATATGTTGATAATTTGATTTTCGTGTTTTATCTTGATTTGGCACACGAGAGGTGGCTTCCCGTGGTTCAGGTGAGGCCAGAACAGGATTATTTCTGGAGAATTATAACAATGAAACGCATATCTCAGATGACCTTATCTGCACTGGCTTTGAGCCTGAGTGCAGCGGCAAATGCAACCGCAGCCCCGATTGACGCTGTGAATAATCTGGCAGCACCACTGGCGCAGATTGACCGTTTTAACCCGCAGGCTTTTCAGGTCAGTGACATCAAAAAAGTGATGGCGAAATCACTGGCTCTGGAACTGTCACAGCAAGGTCCGCGCTGGCAGTCAACGCTGGCGAGCCAGTCTCGTCTCACTGTGCAGGAAATGGGCGTATCTGCTCAGGCACAGTCATTGATTGGTCAGGCAAGTACGCAGACACGGGTATTAAAAGGGTTGCCACAAAGCGACAGCAATTTATATCAATTGCGCCTGGCATCTGACACTATGCTGAACCAATGGCAGGAAGGTGAAACACCGCTGATCGCCTTTGCCCCTAAAGGCGATGATAAAACCTGGATCCATGTTGAGGCTTATGACAGCGAGGGCCAGCTGCACTTGCTGGATGCGCAGCAAATGCCGCAGCGTCCGGTGCTGGTCCTGGAGTTGGATCAACAGCAGGTGCGCCGCGAAGGGTTAGCTGTGATGCAGGACATTTTCAGCCGTGCCAGACAGACTCAGACCGTTGAGCGTTTTGCACAGGACATGTTGCAAACCAATGAGGTGCGTATACAGTCTGACGCGATCTCGACCAGCGTTTTAAAGCGTATTCGCCTCAATAATGATCAGGAACCCTGGGTATTGGGTAAGGCGGAAGTCTATGGGATTGTCACCGGGGTGAGCCCATCACGAGACGAACCCGTGCTGGATATCGTTGATATGCCTTACCTGGACCATGATGGTACAGACTACACCCCTAACCAAATCCTTATCCACTGGGAGCGTTATCGCTGGCAGGCTGCTGACGTGCTGCTGATGGAGCAGGATGACAACACCAATTACAAAGATTTAGCAACGACCTTTTTGGATATTGTGACGCAGGTAATGCGCACTATCCCGGATCCAAATGTACAAGGTTATGCGATCATCCCACAGCTGACCAATCAGTTGATTAAAGCCATGCCGGATCATTGGTTCAGTAACGACGATGACTACGTCGATGTGTTCTATACCTTGTTTGAAGGTCAGAATTACAGCGGTTATATGGGGGCCAGCAACAACGCAAAAATCACCTTATCTCCCTTAACTATCGAGCCAAGATAAGCGTCAGTAGCTTGTCTATTGCCTCGCTTATTAAGCTCACAACCCGTTGAGTAGGTTACGGTCTAATGGACTAGACCGGTTTTTTTATTCTCCCGCGAGCCTGCCATAGTGCAGGCTCGCTTGTTTCTGTCGCTGAGTGGTTATACCAATTTCAAATAGAACACTTAATTAAGCAAACTGGTATTAGTGCGAATAGATGGCTTGCATCAGCGCGCGCAGGACTTGCTGATCTTTTTCTTTTTTCACCAGCGCTTTAAGGCGTGGCTTGAGCGCCGGGTCGGTTTTGGTTTGTTGTGCCAATGCCGCGACCGCAGCCAGTCGTACCGCTTGAGGCTGAGATTGACTATAGCTGAATAGCCCATCGACCTGCTTACTGGTGAGTTCGTTGTTGCCAATGGCTTTGAGTAGCGCTGCCTGAGTGTCTTGATCTTGCTCCTGAGTGAGTTGAGTCGTCAGGTAATCGAGACTCTGCGGATTGGGCATTTTACCCAAAGACTCGGCGGCTTGTTGTCTCAGTCTGGGTGCACTGGCTTGCAAAAAGGGGGCAATATGCTGTTGCTGGCTTGCATCACCACTGTTACCGAGCGCAGCCAGCAGGCTGACCTGACGGTGACTGTGTGAGGCTTGCCTGAGTTGTTGCGTCAGGCGCTGCGCAACATCACTGGCGAACTCACTGCCTTGCTGATTATGCGCAATAACGCCCAGTACCATCATGGCGCTGTTACTCAGGCGGCGATGTTCACCATTGCCTGTTTGGCGGGCGGACTCCATGACCAGGTCGACTAATTCAGGGTTGAGTGGCTGCTGCGCATATTTCAGGCCCATCAGGCTTCTGAAGCGTTGCTTACCTTGTATTTCCGGATCTAAATACACATCCACCAGTAACTTGTGTGCGTAAATCGAGTCATTTTTGCCAACCATCATAAACAAACGCTTCAACGCCTGATCAGACAGGCTCTGCGATTTGATCACTGCTTTCAGCGCGCCGAGGTAAATTTGGTTGTCATACAGAAGTTGAGCCAGTGCATCTGAGCTCAATGTGCTGATATCTTGAGATTGCAACAAGGCAATGAACTGCTGGGCATCTTTTAACGGTTGTGCGGGTGGCCTGGGATAGAGTTGTGCTTCGCTGAGCTGTGGCCACAAGGTCGGGTCATCTCCCAGTGTTAATAGCAAAGTAGTGGCCGGGATGGGGGCTGGGTTATAGCGGAACTGGATCTGTTGCTTCACGTCAATTCGGATGTCGCCTTGCTTGCTTTCAATCTGGGTATGATTTTGTCCGCTGAGCCGGGTTAAGCCACACTTGTCTAATGTGAGTGTAAACTGATCAGCACGGACTTGCGGGAGTCTGAATTCGAGCAAGTTCGCACTGGCCTTGGTGCTTAGATAGGCCAGCTTGGCGCGACGGATGGACTGATCTGCATTGCGGCTGTAGACCACCTGATATTGCCCCAGATTGTCTTGTTCTTGCTGTGTGCTGGGTACGGACAAATCCAGCGATTGCAGGTGTTCGCTGTGCAGGCTCTGATAAATCGCCAGCAACTTTTGCTGATCTGCACCCTTGAGCTTACCGGCAAAGTGATGTGCCATCAGTTGCTTGGTCTGGACATGTATTTTCACCGCAAAGGGTACGCTATACAGGGAGGCTTCAACCGCCTGCTGGTCAAGCTGCAGTGTGGGTTTCACCAGCTGCAGGCCCAGCCAATAGTACTTTTCAGTGCGCATCAGAGGGCGATACAGCAGTCGGCCGTCCAGCGTGAGATGATTACTGCTTGGCTGATTGAGTGTCAGCATATTGGTTTCGGCGACGGTCTTAAAGTCGCCCCAAAAGGTGCATTGCGTCTGCGCCTGCAGGCTGCCCAGAGGCAGCGCACAGGCGAGAAGAAAACGTGCAATCGTCATGGGTGTCATCATCAAAACTTAAAGCTGTCGCTATAATCCAGCATTTGCCAGGTTTTATTATACAAGGCGCCAGTATCATACAAAGTTTTGGTGGCCGTTTTAGTTGGGAATGAGCAGCAGAACTCATACCCCGGGTATTTCACCCACAGATAGAACTCACCCTCAATCGCTTTCATGTGGTTGCTGACATCAATGCCGTAACCAATTTCAGAGTCAGAAATTGCTTTGCTGATATCGACATAGGCTTCGGCTGATAAGGTGTCTGAGATGATCAGGAAGTCTACACCAATCCCGCCGCTCGCAACCAGCAGATCGATCCCCGCGGTGGCATAGGCATCCAGGCTGGCCGTGAGCACGTCACCCCCAATGCTGAACTTTTGATCTTCATATTTGAGGTCGGTATTTACACCGACAGAACCTTTTACGCCGGCAGATACAGAGACCGGGACAATCACAATTGTAAAGGTGGTAGAGAACAACTTCTGTTCTTCTTCCCAATCATAACCATAGGATTCATCCAGGGCAGAGACGGTATCGCCTTCTTTGATCAGGCTGTTGCCCAGCAAAGATACCCCCATGGAATAGGTGACTGTACCGTCTGCACCGGAGGCGATGCCTGACGCGCCGGCGGAAAACAGATCGGTGCTTTTATCGAACATATATAAGTCAAAACCACCAGAGGCCACGGTCCATGCCAGGCCACCATTGGAGGACTGGAGCAACACCCAGGACAAGAAAGAGGGCACGATCGCAACCTTAGACTTATCACCATATGTATTACTAAAAATTTCAAATGCCCAGAGCGTGTCACTGTTGCTCAGCAGCCCGGAGATCCCCTGCGAGTCTGTATTTGGCACGTAATTAGCGGCCTTTTGACTGACAGCTGGTGTATTCACCGTTGCCGGGGCTGTGAGATCATGGTCGTCCAGCCAGCTCTGATCGGGCTGCTGCTGATCGTACAGGGAATAGGGCACGGTGATGGTGAGACTGTTGTTCTCACTATTTGCTTCAGAATGCGTCGACAGATCGTGCAACGTGAGTGTCAGCTCAAAGGTGTTCTCTTCTGCATTGCTGTCATAACTTTGCTGCAGTTTGTCCAGGAGGACACCATTGATAGCGATATCGTAAGGGAAATAGTGACTTTGCGTATGGTCGGCAAACTTGATCAACATACTGTCGGCATATTTGTCCTGCCCTTCTTGCCAAAAATGTGCATCAAAGTCGGTTCCGGCAACGTTTAATGTGGCGGTGACTTTGGCATCGCTGACCAGGTGACCAAATTTACTGGCATCAAAATGGCCAATAATGTCGGAACGTTTGTGCTCGGGCGCATCCTGAGAGGTGATCTCACGTTTGCCTTTATCCGGGAACATCGCAAAACCATCGCCGACCACAAGGGTGTCCATGACAAAGTCATGATAATAGGTACTGTCTATGCTGATCTGGGCATAGGTAGTCAGATCTCCCTGGTCAAAGTTGCGAGAGCGGTTATCGCTGAGGTCTGCTTCATTTTCGATACTCTGAGCGCTGTCAACGTAGGCGGCGATCAGGTAGTCCCCGCTTGGCATGTCCTCATTGGGCAGCATCAGCTCGGCAGTAAAGGTGTGCTCACCGTCGGATAGTTGAGGAACGTAATGGGTGCCCAGGTTATAGCCTTGCGGCTCTACCTCGCTGTCCAGTTGCGCCACTTTGTCCAGAGCAATGGCCATAAAGGTAACACCCACGTGTTGTGTTTCCAATAATGTGCTGTGGATAGTGTAATCCAGTTGCAGTGGCTGTCCGGGTTGCAAAGCAGTTTGAAGCGGGTTGGTCAGACTGTCCAAACGCACATTAGCAACGGGTTGGGTGGTCTCATCATTCGATGTGGGTTGTACAATGCTCAGTGATTCCTGATCGTCACAGGCTGTAAGAGCACCCAACATGCTCAGGCTTAAGAGTATCTTGCGCATAATTTATTCGTATAAAGATGGGGGCTTCATTGTACCCATATAATTATGGAGAGAGTGTGGATTTAAACGCGTGGGATTGTTTTTTATTTATTAATATCAGTGTTTTATATCATTGTTGATAGAGTCTTCACTCTAAAGCTGCCTGTTTGCATTTCAATGTGGAGCGCGTTCATCCGTGTGAGGCGCATACAAAACAAACAAAATTATTTTACATACATTCTGGTATGTATATAATTCAAACATTCCAGTTGGTATGTAAGTGAGAGTGAATGTGAAATCGTATCCAGTTATTGCAACCATGATGATGAGTCTGTGGTTCGTTCAGCCCGTTTATGCGCAGAGCACAGCGGATGCTTATGCCGTTGAGGTCAGCCCGGTGAGCAAGCAAGCGGTGAGAGACTGGGCATTTGCCGAGGGGATTGCGCAGGGGATCCGCCGTGAATACCTGAATTTTGAAAGTGGCGGTAAAGTGGTGTTTCTGGCGGATGATCACAGTGGCAATCGTTTACGCCCCGGCAGCTTTGTCAGCGGTCCTAAATCCGGTGAGCGTTTTGGTCAGTTGCTTGCGCGGATTGACGAGCGCACTGGCGCGGAAGCCGTAAAAGGCTATGAGGCGTCTTTGCGTAGTGCCATATTAGGCATTGAACAGGCGCAGGCACAGTTGCATCAGGCACAAAACAATCACCACCTTGCACAAACTAACTTCCAGCGTGCTGAATCTATGTGGGCGCGTGAACTCATTTCCAAAGAGCGCTACGAGGCAGCAAAAACCGACCTGCTTAACACCCAGCAATCGATGAATAATGCATCCGCGGCACTGGATGCTGCCCGCAGTCAGAAATTGGCTGCACAGGCTCAGCTGAATCAGGGCAAGGTCAACCTGGAGAAAACCGGTATTTTCGCGCCGTTTGATGGCCAGCTCAGAGCCGTCAACATTCGTCAGGGGGATTATTGGGCAGGTCCGGCGGCAGCTATGTCAGATAAAGAACGAGAAATGCATGCGGCCATGGTGGTGATCGATACCAGTCAGTACGAAGTCACGCTCAACGTTCCCTACTATGCAGCGGATAAGCTGGCTGAGGGGCAAACTGTGTACCTGAGCTGGAGCAATGAGAAGCTGCTGAATGCTGCACGCAGCGGATTTACCACACAGGATATCAGTCTTGGCAAAATTTTTTCGGTCAGCCCGAGTATTAGCCTGAACAAGCGTGCCATTGAGGTCAAAGTACATACGTTTCAGGGGGCTGATACCCTCAAAGATGGTATGCACGTGAGCGCCTGGATAAACGTTGCAGAGAAACCACAGGCCCTGAGTGTGCCCCATCAGGCAGTGATGATGCGCAATAATCAGCCTTTTGTGTATGTGGTTAATCAAGACAACAAAGCGCAATTGACAGCAATTACAACGGGTATTGAAGACCTTTATCGGGTTGAGGTTGTGGCTGGCCTGAAAGCGGGCCAGCGTGTGGTGGTAAATGGTGAGCACTTGTTAGTGCACGGCAGCCAGGTACGCATTGTCGGAGCTGACCATGAATAAGCAGGGATTGGCGTACAAGCTGTTTGTCGACAAAGTCATCTCGACGCTGTTGTTGGCAATTTTACTGGTGGGTGGTGTTCTGGCTTACTCCGGTATGCTGAAAGAAAATTACCCAGACCTGGAAATACCTCAAGCTATTATCACGGTGGAATGGCCAGGCGCTGCCGCCGAGCAGGTTGAGAAGGAAGTCACTAAACCGCTGGAAGATGCGCTTAATGGCCTACAGGGGCTGAAAAAACTGCAAAGTGGCTCGCAGTTTTCTTTCGCTGTGATCGCGGTGGAGTTTAAATCTGACGAACCAATGAGCGAGGCAATGCAGCGCCTCAGAGCCAAGGTAGATGAGGGGAAGGCGGAGTTCCCCAGTGCAGTGAAAACGCCACTGATCGAACAAGTGTCGGTCAATGATACGCCTGTCATTGAATTTATGTTGTATGGCTCGCTGGACGATACAGGTTTCAGTCGGGTGGTTAAAACCATTGAAAAGCGTCTTGAGGCCAAGCCCGGGGTGAAAAAGGTCGATAAGGGCGGATATCGTGAAACAGTGGTACATGTGCGGATGCTGCCGGACAGGTTAAGATCGCTGAAAATATCGCCTAACCTGGTTCGTCAGCGCATCGAAGAGGCCAATCTGGATACCAGCTGGGGTGAATATGACAATGGTAATCGTATCCACCGTCTTTATCTTGCGGGTCGCTTTGATGATATCAAAGCGCTGCAGCAGTTGCCGGTAGCCAGGCTCAGTGACAACCGCTTAGTGCGTCTGGAGGAGGTGGCGCTGGTCTATAAAGGGCTGGATAAAGTGAAAAGTGAAACCTACTTTTCCGAGCAGGGGGAGGCGTTTACACAGGGGGTGTCACTGGGGGTGAAAAAGCGCCCGGGCGTTGACACCATTACCTTGATCAATGAAGTGAAAACCGCCATGGCGGACTACCAGACGCAGGGGTTCTGGCCGGAGGGTCTGAAGGTGCAGATCATCAGTGATGAGAGTGCGCTGATTGATGAGTCGTTTGCTAATGTGTTTGGCAATATCTGGCAGGCCATGCTGGCCGTGTTCATTATTCTGATGGTGTTACTCACCTGGCGGGAGGCACTGATCGCGGGGGCTGCCATTCCATTGACGTTTCTCGGCGCGTTGATGATCCTGGGCCTATTCGGTTATACCCTGAATACGATGATGATCATCGGCATGGTACTGGCTCTGGGCATGCTGGTTGACGTATTTATTCTGGTGATGGAAGGCATGCACGACAATTTGTATCGTAAACGGTTGCGTTTTCAGGACGCGGCGTTGGCAACCGTTAAAACCTATGCCATGCCGGCGTTTTCTGGCCAGCTGACCACCATTCTGGCAATGGCGCCAATGATGGCAATTGGCGGCGTGGATGGCAAATTCATCCGTCTTATCCCCATTACCGCTGTATTGTGTCTGGTGCTGAGTTACCTGATAGCCTTTTTAATCTGCATTCCTTTGTCGCAGTATCTGTTGCGTGATGCCAAACAGGCACAACTGAGTCAGGTTGATACACTGACTCAGGCTGCCGGACAGGCGTTACAGCGCTGGCTCGGTCGGTTTGCGCTGGGCAGCCGCCGTCAGGCCGGTGCCTGGGTGGCTGGCAGCATGCTCGTGTGGGTGATATCAATTGGGCTGATGAGCACTTTACCTTCACTACTTTACCCAAAAGGGGATGGCCGCAATTTGGCTATCACGATTGAGCTGGGGCCCAATGCAACACTTGCCCAAAGTCGCCTGGTGGCTGAGCGTGCCGGGGATTACCTCGCCACCAAGCCATACTTCGAAAACGTGACTATGTACGTGGGTAAAAAGAGTCCCCGTGCAATCAGTTCTATCAGTGATCAACTATTGCTCAATGAAAATCCGAATCTGGTTGGCTTTTCGGCCTTATTTGTGCCAAAAGATGCACGGGAGCAATTAGCCTATGAGTATGTGCCTGAGCTCAGAGCGGGCCTCAACGAAGCGCTGGTAGGTGTGGCGGGTGTCACAGTGCTGTTTACGCCGGAGGTAGGGGGGTCGAGTAATGATGATCCGGTGCAAATTGTACTCAGTGGTCCGGATATGGCGCAATTGTCGGCGAATGCCAGCGAGGTTCAGCAGCTGCTGGCAACCATTGACGGCGTCACTGACGTGCGTAACAACCTCGGCGCCTGGCAAAGTCAGGTCAGGCTGACAGCTGACAGGGAAGCACTCAATTTTCATGGTATTACAGAGCAGGATTTTGCCAGTCAACTGCGCCTGGCAACGGAAGCCGATGAGTTTGGTAAGTTTAAACTGGCAGGGACCGAAGACGACCTGAAAATCAGGCTCAGTACGTACTGGGAAAGTCGCGATGAGGACATTGGCGGACCAAAATCTCATGCTGAGATCAACCTGATCAGCCTGTTTACGCCCAGTGGTGAGCTGGTGCCGGGCGGCAACCTGGTTGAGTATGAGATTGATGCGGTGCCGCCACTTTACACCCATGCGCAGACTCAGCGTGCCATCACCATCAAAGCCAAGGTGGACGGCATCACAGTGGGAGAAGTGATCTCGCAGCTTGAACCACAGCTGCGCGCCAGGGAGCAAAACTGGCCACAAGGGTATCACTATAGTTACGCAGGGGAAGCTGAAAATGCGGAGGAAACCTATGGCTCTGCCGGGATGGTATTTGTACTGGCGATCATGATGGTGTTTGCAGTCCTGACCCTGGCGCTGGGATCCTTTAAACAACCTCTGGTGGTCCTGTTTACGATCCCATTGGCCTTGATAGGCACCTTCACCGGATTCTGGGTGTTTCAAATTCCGTTTTCTTTCCCGGCCATGATAGGGTTGATAGCCTTGGTGGGGATAGTGGTCAACAACGCGATAGTGATGCTCGACACCATTAACGGCCATATCAAAGCAGGTGTGGTTTTACGTGAAGCCTGTGCTCGTGGTGCAGCAGAGCGCCTGAGGCCCATCATCGGCACCAGCATCACCACCATCGTTGGGTTAGTGCCGCTGGGATTAAGCGATCCAACCTGGTTCCCGCTGTGCTTTGCGATTATCTTTGGCTTACTGGCATCGACACTGGTAGCCATGATTGTCATACCGGCAATGTACATGCTAGTCTCGCGACCAGTAACCGATAAGCCTGCTTAACAGTGTGTTGGAACAAACTCATGCCCAGAAGAACCAAAGAAGAAGCCGAACAAACACGACTGGCGCTGATCAAATCGGCGCTGCAATTATTCAGTGAAAAAGGGGTCGCGCACACCACCCTGATGGACATTTCCAAGGCTGCTGGCGTCACCAAAGGGGCGTTTTACTGGCATTTTAAAAATAAGCTGGAAGTGCTGGAGGCCATCACTCAGGAATACGCCTTGCCGTTGGATGAGGCCGCGCAGCAAAAGCTGGAAACTCTGACCCCCACCCCGGCAAACCTGATTGATGCAATCGCCTTTTATTTTGAAACGCTGGAGCAGTCAGAGGCGCTGATTGCCTTTCAGGAAGTGATCTTGTTTAAGTGTGAATATACAGATGAGTTCAGTGCATTGCTTAAACGGGACAAAGATGATCTGGAGAAAGCGCGGGATACGTTCGCGGCCTTCATGGGTGATATGGATGCGGCACACTGGTTGGGCCCGCGAGGCGACGCTCAGCACATAGAAGCAGTGAGTCAGGCATTGCTCAATGCTTTAGTCGGGGCGCTGCTCCATTGGTTGACGACCCGTCAGGGGATACTGTCTCAGACCGTGACGCAGACAGTCAGATTGATTTTACGCGGTGGCGGACTCAAAGTGGATTAAAGGCAGACAGGCGTCTGCCTTTATTGATTGGGGCCAGCCACAGCCTTGTGCGCTGGACCCCATTGCGCTTAATACAGTGGTATGCGTTACCAGATCTGCTCTACAAATTCAGGGTGGTCCACAAACGGATTGCGGTTGCCCTGGAATTGATAGGCACCGTCATTGCGGGCACGCTCCAGTGCATCAACCGGATCTGCCTGGTGCCAGCGTTTGAGCATAGTGACAACCCAGTTCTCAAAGACCTGATCACTGCTGCCATTGAGCACGGCATCTCCATTCGTGGAGTAGCTTTGCCAGCTGGCAATGCGGTCCTGGTAGCGGGTCGCCATATAGAAATAGGCGCGGGCGAAGTCTCCCTTAAACGCGTCGATAGGTTCAAACACGGTGCCACTGTAACCGATGCCAGAACCACTTCCGACTTTACTGCCATTACTGGAGATATAGGTGCTGCTGCCTACCTCGCCAAATGGAAAGCTGCTGCGACGATTGTTCACGTAGCCATCGGATGCAAAGATATGATGTATGTCCGAGTTCATTGGCTCAATCTTGCCACCAAACCAGCTTTTCGGGAACGAATGTTCACGGTTGTAGCAGTCGCCTTCCGTACGGGCGGTGCCACATTGATCGCTTACCGCCGTAAACTCGTGGCTGTCAGTACCGGTTGGTTTTTCTGAGTAACGGTCCAGCACTGTGCCATTGTTCTCGAAGTAGCGGTCACGCTCGTATTGATCGATGAACGACCAGATAGCGCTATAGCCCTGATTGTTATGGCTGGCAATGATATTATGAAGTGCTGTTTTAAGCGCATAACCGCTTAAACCTGCTGCGGCACTATAGTAACCCGTCGGGGTATCACCACCGCCGTCGCCACCCCCATTGTCCGTGCCCAGCGTGAAGCTGTGCGAAGCCGAAGAAGTAAACTGGCTGCCCGACGCCAGCGTCCCGGATGGGCCTGTCAGGCTATATGAGCCGTTTCCATAATTGCAACAAATGCCGTCACCATAGCTGTCAGATATCGTAAAAGTGTATGAGCCATCTGTTAAACATACCGCTTCACTGTAGTTCTGGCTGGCCCCGTAATTTTGACCACTGGCCACAGTCGCGTTCGACGCGTTCTTAATGACCCAGCTGGTTTCTTCGCCATACCTGTCTGTGGTCAGACTGAAAGTGAGCGCGTGATCCTGGCAGCTTCCACCGGCTGGCGGTGGTGTGGTGGCAGCCCCGCTGGGCTGAAAGTTATCGACATAGACGGTTTCGTTGCCGTCAAACCCGCTGACATCGTAAAAACGCAGACCCACGGTGATTTGGCCATTGCTGGTGGCCGTATAATCGTGGCGCAGTTGTTGCCATTGGTTTAATTGCTGTGGGTCTGAATAATTGTGATAACCGTCGGCTACCAGGCGAGCTCTGACGCCGCCTTCCGTATGATACACCCAGGTACTGAAGGTGTATGTCTTACCGGCCTCTACGGACACAGATTGTGTCAGATCCGTATTTCCCTGCGTTGTGGTGAGCACACTGACGGCCGCCGCTGTCTGTCCGCTTTGAACGCGATTTTGTTCGGTAGTCAAAGAGATACCCGAGTCAATGGTGGTCCAGTTGCTGGGCTTACCCAGCTGCCATTGTTCGAAATCTCCGTTGGTTACCTGTCCCCATGTCATGGTACTGAGCAAGCCTAAGGCACTGCCCACCAGACGCTTTGTCAGGCACGAAGCCCTTTTTTTTGTAATCATTTTATTATTCCCGTGTTCTATTTTGTACTTATCATTGTTGTTTGGTTGTAAAAAACCGAGTGGGAGTTTAAAGGGTTTTTGTTACATTGTCGTTAACTTTTGTATTGTGTAAATCGGTACAATGATTTTTAATCTGTTTTATTTGGAGTTTTTGAATATCCATAACCAAATGGAATAACAAAGCAGATACTGTTCTTTTTGTCGCGCGGTGAGTTGCGTATCCTGCATGCTAAGAAAATGACCGAATTGCATCTATGTGCGCGGGTGGAACCGCCGGGGCAATTCGGCGGGGCAAGCTATATAAGGGTTATGGGGAAACAATCATCATGTTGTTAAGTCAACTCAGTGCCGCGGCCAGTCCGCTGACACAAGAACAACTGCAAAAATTACAGGGGTTAGTGGCGGAGCTTAATCCGATCCAGCAAGCCTGGGTCAGTGGTTATCTGGCTGCCAATGCCAACACCGCCGCGCTTGCGGGGAGTTTAGGACAGACGCCTGCGGCGGTTTCTGAAGCGGCGCCTTTGACCATTTTATATGGCTCTCAGACGGGCAATGCCAAAGGCGTTGCGGCGCAGTTAGAGAGTGCAGCAAAGGCACGTGGCCTGCAAACCAAGCTGGTTAATATGGCTGACTACAAACCTTCAGCCCTGAAGAAAGAACAGTTTATTGCCGTTACGGTGTCCACTTATGGTGAGGGTGAACCGCCCGAAGATGCTGAGACGTTGCATGCCTTTTTGGCAGGTAAAAAAGCCCCGAAACTGGATGGTGTTAAAGTGGCTGTACTGGGGCTGGGCGATTCAAGCTATGAGTTCTTCTGTCAGACTGCCATTGATTTTGAAGAGCGCCTGCAAAAACTGGGTGCCGAGTCTGTCGTTGCACGTGCTGATTTAGACGTCGATTACGAAGATCAGGCAACAGCCTGGATTGACAGTGCCCTGGACGCGTTTGAGCCTGCGCTGAAAGCTCAGCAGGCGGATGCGGGTGCCAACGTGGTCGCTATGCCATTAGCAACGGCCGGTGCTCATGCCAGCCAATACACTAAGCAGAATCCGTTCAGCGCAGAAATCTCTGTGGTACAGAAGATCACTGGTCGTGATTCAAGCAAAGATGTACGCCATGTAGAAATTTCTCTGGAAGGGTCTGACATTGCGTATCAGCCAGGTGATTCACTGGGCGTTTTCTTCCTTAACGATGAGCAGCGTGTTGACGAAGTTATCGCCTTGCTTGCGCTGGAAGGGGATAGCGAAGTCACACTTGGCACTGAGACGCTAACACTGCGCACTGCGCTGATTGAAAAACTGGAACTGACGCAGTCTTACCCTGGTTTTGTCGAAAAATATGCGGCAGCAACAAGTAATGAAGAATTGAGTGCACTGGTGAGCGACAAAGCGGCGCTGCGCGAGTACATCGAAGCGCGCCAAATTTTCGATATCATCAAGCAGCAGCCAGGCACGCTGAGTGCACAGGCACTCGTGGACAGTTGTCGTAAGATCCAGCCGCGCTTGTACTCCATTGCATCGAGTCAGGCTGAAGTCGAGGAAGAAGTGCACCTGACTGTGGGGTTGGTTGAATTTGACGCCTTTGGTGAAACCCATCAGGGCGGTTGCTCTGGCTTCCTGGCGCATCGCGTTGAGGAAGGCACGCAAATTAAAGTGTTCAGCGAGCATAACGACAATTTCCGTTTGCCAGCAGACGACAATACACCGGTGATCATGGTAGGCCCAGGTACTGGTATCGCACCATTCCGTGCTTTCCTGCAAGAGCGTGAAGCGCGTGACGCTGAGGGCGAGAACTGGTTGTTCTTCGGTAACCCGCACTTTACCCAGGACTTCCTGTATCAGGTTGAATTACAAAAGTACGTGAAATCGGGCGTGCTAAATCGCATTGATCTGGCCTTTAGTCGTGATCAGGCGGACAAAATCTACGTTCAGGACCGTTTACGTGAGAAGGGTCAGGACGTATACACATGGTTGCAAAATGGTGCGCATTTTTATGTATGTGGAGACGCCAGCCGTATGGCCAAGGACGTTCATCAGGCATTAGTGGACATCGTTAAGCAGTATGCAGGTAAGAGCGACGAGGAAGCTGAAGAGTATCTCAAAGAGCTACGCAGCGCGGGTCGCTATCAAAAAGACGTGTACTAATCCTGCGGGATTAGTCAGTACACACCGTCACAGTGTAAGAATTTAGGAATAAAGATGAGCAATAGCGATTACAAACCCAACAGTAAGCTCGACCCGAACGCCAAACTGTCTGATAACGAGCGTTTGAAAACCCAGAGCAACCTGCTGCGTGGCACCATTAAAACCGATCTGGGCGATCAGCTGACCGGTGGATTTACTGCCGACAACTTCCAGTTGATCCGCTTCCACGGCATGTATCAGCAGGATGACCGTGATATCCGTGCTGAACGTATTAAACAGAAGCTTGAGCCGATGCACAACGTGATGCTGCGTGCGCGGATGCCGGGCGGGATCATCAAGCCGCACCAGTGGCTGGCGATCGACAAATTTGCGGAAGAAAAAACCGAGTATGGCAGCATTCGTCTGACCACGCGTCAGACTTTCCAGTTCCACGGTGTACTTAAGCCACACATTAAGGAAATGCACCTGACGCTGAACGATGTGGGTATCGACTCCATCGCCACCGCGGGTGACGTAAACCGTAACGTCCTGTGTACCACTAACCCGGTTGAGTCTGAACTGCATCAGGAAGCTTATGAGTGGGCGGCACGCATTTCTGAGCATCTGCTGCCAAAGACCCGTGCCTACGCCGAGATCTGGCTCAATGGTGAAAAGCAGGAAACCACCGAAGAAGAGCCGGTACTAGGTAGCACTTACTTACCGCGTAAGTTCAAAACCACAGTGACTATTCCACCGAATAACGAAGTGGATGTGCATGCCAATGACCTGAACTTTGTGGCCATTGCCGAAGATGGCAAGTTGGTTGGCTTCAACGTCCTGGTGGGCGGTGGCCTGGCTATGACTCATGGTGATGTGAACACCTACCCACGTAAGGCCGATGACTTTGGGTTTATCAGCCTGGACGACACACTGGCGGTGGCCGAGCATGTGGTTGGGGTGCAGCGTGACTGGGGTAACCGCGCGAATCGTAAGAACGCAAAAACCAAATATACCCTGGATACCTTTGGTACAGATACGTTCAAAGCGGAAGTAGAAAAACGTGCCGGTGTGACCTTTGCACCGAGTCGTCCGTATGAATTCACCCACCGTGGCGACCGCATTGGCTGGGTAGAAGGGATTGATGGTAAGCACCACCTGACGGTCTTTATTCAAAGCGGCCGGATCCTGGATTATCCAGATAAGCCTCTGAAGACAGGTTGTCGCAAGATCGCCGAGATCCACCAGGGGGATTTCCGCATGACAGCAAACCAAAACCTGATCATTGCAGGTGTACCGGCAGAGCAAAAAGCGGAAATTGAACAACTGGCACGCGAACATGGCCTGATTGATGAGGCGCATACAGAGCAGCGTAAAAACTCAATGGCCTGTGTCTCCTTGCCGACTTGTCCGCTAGCGATGGCGGAAGCAGAGCGTTACCTGCCTGAGCTGATTGAAAAAACCGAAGCGATCCTGGCGAAGCATGAAATTGCTGATGATGACATCATTTTACGTGTTGTCGGTTGTCCAAACGGCTGTGGCCGCGCCATGCTGGCAGAAATTGGCTTTGTGGGTAAAGGACCGGGTAAGTACAACGTGTACCTGGGTGGTAACCGTGCCGGTACGCGGATCCCGAAACTGTATTTAGAAAACGTGGGTGAAGACGTATACCTGCCGGCGCTGGACGAGCTGATTGGTCAATGGGCCAAAGAGCGTCAGCCGGAAGAGTGTTTTGGTGACTTTGTGATCCGTAAGGAAATTGTGGCGGAAGTGAAGGTATCTAAAACCGACTTCCATGCATAATGAAGTGGGCGCTCGGCGCCCCTGACCACGGCTTTTAGCGGTGGTGGAATACTGGGAATGAGTAATGAGTGACTTTAAACAAATCCTGACGTTGGATAAGGCCTCACAACAGGCTTTATTGAATGATGCCAATGGCATGCTGGCACAAAAAAGTGTTGAAGAACGCGTGATCTGGGCACTGGAAAACTTGCCAGATAACCCCATTTTATCGTCCAGCTTTGGGATCCAGGCAGCGGTGATGCTGCACTTAGTAACCCGTCAGCGTCCGGATATTCCGGTGGTTCTGACCGATACCGGCTATTTGTTCCCGGAAACGTATCGTTTTATTGATGAACTGACAGAACAGCTGCAGCTGAATCTGAAAGTGTATCGCGCAGCACAGGGGCCGGCGTGGCAGGAAGCCAAATATGGCAAGCTGTGGGAGCAGGGTGAAGAGGGCATCAAGCGCTATAACACCCTGAACAAGGTAGAGCCGATGACCCGTGCACTGAACGAACTACAGGCCGGGACCTGGTTTAGCGGTTTACGTCGACAGCAATCCTCGACCCGCGCGGACAAGCAGATCTTAGAGATCAGCCGTGGCACGGTGAAAGTGTACCCTATCATCGACTGGCACAACCGCGATGTGTATCAGTACCTGACTAAACATGGTTTGTCTTACCATCCGCTATGGGATGAAGGCTATGTGTCTATGGGCGATGTTCATACCACCCGTAAACTTGAGCCGGGCATGAGTGAAGAAGAGACGCGTTTCTTTGGCTTGAACCGGGAGTGTGGCTTGCACATTGACGGCGACGGTATTTAATCGCTTATCGCCAGACAGCGTATACAAACAGCGGACTTTGCTACTTAGCTCAGTCCGCTTTTTTGTCACTATGGAGTCACAAAAGCTACACTGTGATTCATGAAGGAAATGAGCAGGTAAATGAGATGCGCCCAATATACTGTCTGGTTGGTCTGTTGTGGTGGCTGGTTTCGGGAAGCGTCAGTGCTCAGTCACTGAATGGGGCTGACTTGCCGGTATTACGTGTCGCTTTGCCCTACAACGCGTTCCCACCGTTTGTCACTGGTGACCCAGCCCGGCCTGGCGTGTTACCAGAGCTGCTGGCCCACTTTACTTTGGATGGTCAGCCGGTTCAGATAGCGTATATCCCGGAAGAGCGGTCGAAAAAGCTGATCAGCCAGGCACAGATACATGTGCGGATGGAGTCTGAATCCTGGTACCGGGGGAATACGCCCATGTGCTGGAGTCCGGGGTTATATTGGGTAGAGGATGTGTTGGTGACACATCAGGGGGCAGATGCGCCTGAGCAGGATTATCAGGGGTTTATTATGCTTGGCCGGTTTGGTTATACCTACCCGACCGTTGAGCAGGCACTGACACGGGGGCTATTGCAACAAAAGCTGTATTATTCAGAGCGAGAGATGCTGGCTGCGCTGGCGTCGCCAGTGAAAGAGGACCGGCGCTTTGCTGTGATGAGTCTGCCTGCAATTCGTTGGCTGCAATTGAGTAATCCTAAGTTTGTCCGCGCGCTCAAGGTACATAAAGTGGTGGATACCGCGCCTTTGCAATTACAATTTAATCATTCCAAACTGGGGTTACGTGGCTGTGCGCAATTTCGTGATTTCTTTGTGCGCTTTCGTCACTCTACCGAATATCACTCTATACTGTTAAAGTATGGCCTCGATATAAAAGGAGTGCCGCAATGAAGTACGCAAGTTATCTGTTAATTATGGTGATGCTGGTCGGCGTGGCGTCGCTGTTTGTTCTGAAACGTCCTGACGGGCGCACCTGGTTGAGCCTGGATGATATTCTGGGTAAAGCGCAAACTCAGGCTCAGCACATGCTTGATGAGTCAAAGCAACAGCTGGACAAAGCCGTAGATATGGTGAGTAGTTCCGATGCGCAGGCACCACAGAAGCAGCCAGGCAAAATCTACAAATGGCAGGACGCACAGGGCAACTGGCACTATTCAGATCGACCGAATGCCCGTGGGCAAAGTGAAGAAATGACTTTAGACCCCAGCAAAATAACCATTATGGCAGCCGAAAACACCGACATTCTTAAACAGCTCAAAGTGCAGCAGGATGCCGGCCGTATTCCCAAAGATCTGCCGGCGAACATGAGCCCGGCTGACATCAAGAAGTTGGTGCAGGACGCGCAGAACATCGAAAAATTGATGCAGGAGCGCAGTAAAAAGCTGGAGGAACTATAGCCTCAGAGCTGCGCCTCAACATACTCGGCGATCGCCAGGCTGGCGGTCAGTCCGGGTGATTCGATACCAAACAGATTGATGAGTCCATTGATCTGATGGTGCTGATGTCCCTCAATCACAAAATCCTGTCCTTTGTCCCGAGATAGCTTAGGCCTGATCCCGGCATAGTCCGGCTTTAGTCGCTCAGGGTCCAATGCGGGCCAGTAGCTTTGTATGGCCTCAACAAAGCGGGCCTTGGCACCGGGGTCAAGCTGGTAATCGAGGTGATCAATAAAGTGCGTGTCGGGTCCAAATCGCAGCTGGCCGGCCATGTCTAACGTTGCGTGGATCCCTAAACCATGTTGTTCAGGCATCGGGTAGATGAGATTACTGAATGGGTGATGGCCCTGATAGGAGAAATACTGACCGCGACACAGATGGCTTTGTGGAATGTGGTGCTCACCCAGACCATGGATGCGTCTGGCATTATCCTGTGCAAACAGGCCTCCAGCATTGATCAGCGTATCGCAGCTGAGCGCAAAGGCTTCCCCGTCACAATCCAGCGTAATGTGAAACCCACTGGCTGTGTGTTCGGCAGACTCAAAGCGTGTGTGACAGACCAGGTTGCCACCCGCTTGCTCTAGTTGGTGAACCAGTGACAGCATAAACTGATGACTGTCGATAATGCCTGTGGACGGAGAAAACAGCGCGGCGCTGGCAGACAATCCTGGTGCCATATCCCCAACCTGGGTTTGACTGAGCGGCGTCAGATCGTATACCCCATTGCGCTTTGCCTGCGCCTCGATGGCAGCCAGTTTATCGTGTTCTGCCTCTGTGCGGGCAAACAGGATTTTACCAAGTTGTTTTACTGGCACATGGAAACGCGCGCAATGGGCGTATAACAAGGCCTTACCGCGGACACACAAGCGTGCTTTGAGGCTGTGTTCGTCGTAATAGAGCCCGGCGTGGATCACTTCGCTGTTACGGCTACTGGTGTGTTCGCCAAATTGCCCCATTTGGTCGATGACCAGGACGGAGCGGGTCTGACTGAGGCGTGCGGCAATGGCCAGGCCAATAACGCCTGCGCCAATGATGACTGTGTCTACATGGTCCATGATACTGTGTGAGTGAGCGACTGAAAGGCAAAAGTGTAACGAAATGCCTGCGCATAGGCAAAAGCCTGGGTGTGGCTGGAAGATACCGTGCAACCTGGATCAGTCTGGCTTTTCTCTGCGCATCAGCAAAATTGTCAGGTAAATCTTGGTTGGTAATGAACAGATCAGGCCAATGGCAATACAGGCTGCGCCCAATACGTAACCTGTGGGTCCCAGCTCAGTCAGCCATTGAGCGCTCAGCAGTGTGTGGCCTGTAAAAATGAGCAACAGTCCACACACAATGACACAGTGCAGAATAACAATCAGACGTTTTTGTGTGGTCATGAACTTAGCCTCCGGGTTTGGGCTAAGTTCATTGTGCGGTTTTAAACAATAAAAAGCGTTGCGCTACATCAAACAGACGTTATTGTTATCGACGTTCAACGACCGCGGCGGTCATACGGGCGATACAGCAGAGCTCGCCACGGGCATTGACGATTTTGACTTCCCAGACGGAGGTACGGCGGCCCAAGTGTAAAGGCCGTGCCGTCGCGGTGAGGATGCCATTGCGTGATGCTTTCAGGTGATTGGCGTTGATCTCCTGCCCGACACAGTAAAAGCGCTCAAAGTCGACTACAAAGTTGGCCGCATAACTGGCAACGGTCTCGGCCAGTGCGACGTTGGCGCCACCGTGTACCATACCCAGCGGGTTGTGGTGTGCTGGGGTTGCCGGCATGGTGGCCACCAGATAATCATCGCCAATTTCACTGATGGCGATCCCGAGCGTTTGCATAAGCGTGCCTTTTTGATGAAGTCCTTCATCCAGCGCCTGACACTGTGCTAACGTAATTGGGCGGTACCAGATACTCATGCCGTATGCTCCCGGTTATCCGAACGAGATGGGCTTGCGGCCCGTCACGCTGTCGACGTTGTTTTTTTGCTTATTGCGTTTCTTTTTGCCAGATTGACTTGGCTTTTTGCTTTTGTCAGAGGCTGAAGGTGCACTGCTTTGGTGCGCAGCGGGTGGTTTGGGCTGGCTGCGCTCGGCGGGCACGGCGCCCTCTGCCAGGGTCAGCATAAAGGTTTCTTCGTTAAAATAGAGGGTGTCTCCGGCGTACAGTTTCTTGCGTTTAACCGTACAAAGTTCGCCGTTGACGCCCACAAATCCAGCCGCAATCAGCTGTTTAGCTTGTCCGCCACTTTCTGCAAAGTCTAATACTTTTAACAGGTTACAAAGTTCAATTGGCTCTTCTTCAAGCTCTATTTCGATATATTCTTGATTCATATCACAACCTCACTGGATGTTTTGCGACAGTATAGCGCGACGCTGCGGTGAACCACGAAACTTTTTCGCTGATCACCGTGTCTTTAATGTAATTGCAGCATTTGGTGTGTATCTTGCACGCCGATCGGAGTCGGGCGGTTTTGAGCCGTCGCTTTTAGCAGTCATTCGCTGCGGCTTTTGTAAATTATGACAACAGGAGACACACCATGGGGATCCGTTCTGCATTGAAAAAAGATCTGATGAACTTAGAGGCATCCGGATTAATGACAGCAGATGATGTGCGTGGCTATCTCAATACTCAGCTCAATCAGGGCCGGGACAAATTGACACTGATCTCACGATTCAATGAACACCACAGCCAGGTACAGGCCGGCTTACCCAGTCAGGAAAGCGATCTGACGTTTGAGCGTCACCGCCTGTTTAAAGAAATCGTCTATCCCAAGTCGGCAGTACAAAATTGGCTGACGCGCAGCCATTGATGCTGTGAGTGGCAGTGACACAATGGACAGGTGTCACGCTGCTGTGGTTTACTTTGACCATAATAACAAGAACAAGGATATTTCATGAAAGTATGGTCGGTGGCTGGGTGTGTGTTATTGAGCGCTTGCAGCACGCAGCCTGTGGTACACGTATTCCACGCATCTTTGGACGACACACAGCAGCAGAGATTGGTCAGCCAGTTAGAGCAGGCCAATATACATTATGTCCTGAATGATCTGCCGGTGCCTCCAGAATACAACAGTGATGGTGATACTGTCCGCCTGAATCGTTTTCCGGCGGACCAAAATGCGGCTCTGATCTCACAATTGTCTGAGGTGGTAAATGCGTTAGGATACGCTGGGCTCGATGTGCAGGATTTTAACGGCGAGTTTCATCGTTTCAGCGAGGGCAATTACGGTCTGTACTTTCCGGGGGTAATGACGTCGGTGAGCTTACCGGAAGTGGTCCATTCCCACGACTGCGAGATGGACGCATTTCAGATTGAGCTGAAAACGAGCGGAGACTGGATCCTTACCGGGACCGCGACGCAAGGGCAGTGGCAGTATAATGCCCCCTATTTAACGCTGATTTGGAATGATGGCCGTGGCGCGATGCAGCAGGCCTATCAGATGACCTCGCATACCGTAAAAACCATGTTTGGTGAGAAACCTGCCCTCACGTACCAGGTAATGGGCCACCGCAGTTATGCCGCCATCCCCATCTTTAACTGTGATTTGCAGGTGATCTATGCCGAGTAGCTCGGTAGCAACGGTTAACTGACCGCGTTAACCGTTGCAGAACATGGCGTTTCGTTTATGGCTGGTTGGCATTATTCATGCTGGCAATAAAGGCATTTGAATCTTCAATAGAGCGATTCATATCGGTGATCAGCGACTGAATATCGCGTTTTAAGCCACTAAACTCGCCTTTGATGGCAGCAATTGCCTGCGCATTGAGGTTGTGTTTTAAGTACAACACGTTGTCTTTTAGAGAATCCAGTACGGGCTGCATTTTTGCTTCACTGGCACGCATTGATCTCAGTAGCTTATCAAATTGACGTTGGGTCTGACGGAGCTTTTGTTCACTCTGACGTTTCAGTTTGGCACTTGAGTATTGCGTCAACTCGTCTTGCCATTCCGCAAACAAGGCCTCGGCAACATCCTCGACTTTGTCTATGTTGGTACGGACATCCTGCGCGGCGGCTTCACTGGCGAGATAGTCATCATTGAGTTGTTCATAGACGCTTTGTAACTCGCCACCGTCAAAGTTGATCAAGGTCGTCAGGCGCTCCAGTGCAGACTGGAACTCCTGCTGCGTGGCTTGTTGTGCTGCTTTGGTATTTTCCACCCGATCGACTAAGATTTCACGTTTGTGCACACCCACTTTTTCCCAGGCGGCATAGTAGGCGCTTTGACAGGCACTGAGCAAACACAGGGTGAAGATGACGAGGCTCTTTTTTATCACAGAATTGTTCATCGGCTTTCCTAATGCGGTTGAAACAGAACGGCTTATACTTAATTGAGACTCTATGAATTATGACTGGGATTGGTAAGATGTGCAAAACTCACTCTGTAAACCTGTGTAATGATGAATGAATTATGGTTACAGCGCCTGTTGCATTTGAGGCAGCAGAGCAAACTGTTTTTAAACGCTCAGCCGCTCTGGTGGCTGCGCTTTTATCAGCGCTGCCAGCAAGATCAGCTCATGATCAATGCTGGCTACCTGGCCTACGTCACCTTGCTGTCTTTGATCCCGCTGGTGGCGGTGGGGGTGGCGATATTTACGGCGTTCCCGGGCTTTCAGGATACACGCGACGCGATAGAGCATTTCATCTTCACGAATTTTGTGCCGACTTCGACAGATACCATTAAAGCCCATATCAGTGCCTTTACTGGCAACGCCAATCAGATGACAGCGGTGGGAATTGGCTTTTTGACGGCCGTTGCTCTGTTGTTGATCCGCAATGTGGACGCAGCCCTCAATCGTATCTGGCGAGTGGAAAAGTCCCGGCCGATGATGATTTCCTTCGCGATATACTGGATGGTACTGACACTGGGGCCGGTATTACTGGGAGCCAGCATAGGGGTGACCTCTTATATCGTGTCTTTGGTGTCGTTTGCCGATCAGGGGATCCCGGGCTTTAGTGGCTTTTTATTGAAGCTTTTGCCCTATGTTATTTCCATGGCAGGCTTTTTTATGCTCTATACTTTAGTACCAAATACACGCGTGTCTTATCAGGCAGCGATACCCGGGGCATTTTTTGCGGCTTTATTGTTTGAACTGACTAAAAAAGGCTTTGCCCTGTATATCAGCCATTTCCCCTCGTATGAGGTGATCTACGGTGCTCTGGCGACAGTACCCATCCTGTTTGTTTGGGTTTACTTGTCCTGGATGGTGGTGCTGTTAGGGGCTGAATTTACTGCCTGTTTGTCCGAAAAGGAATGTGAGGAACAAGACACACCAGAATAAAGAGGTGTGCAATGACTCAATTATATCGGCTGGAGTCTCCGCGACGTAGTTTTCACTTGGCGGTGTCCGATGGGCACCAGCTACATGTTGAAGAGTTTGGGCTGGAGAGCGGGTTGCCTGTGGTGATCTGCCATGGTGGCCCGGGCAGCGGCTTGTGCCGTAGCTCGGCCAGTTATTTTAACCCCCAACGCTATCGGATCATCTTATTTAGCCAGCGCGGATGCGGCCAGTCTTCGCCCCAGCAACTCACCCACAACACCACAGAGTACTTACTGCAGGACATAGATTGTTTGTTGACTTATTTAGGGATCGGTCAGTGTGTGCTGGCGGGTGGCTCCTGGGGTGCCACATTAGCGCTGTTGTTTGCGCAGCGCTTCCCGGAGCGCGTGCAGGGCTTGGTCCTCTGGGCGACCTTTCTGGGGTGTCAGAGCGATTTACAGTGGCTGTATGGTGTGAGCGGTGTGGGCGCGCAGTTTTACCCGGAGCGTTATCAAATTTTTAGCCAAGGGGAAGGGGACTATAAGGCGGTGCTGGCGCGCTATAGCCGCTTGTTGCACTGTAATGATGAAGTCGCCGTGCGGCGCGCTGCGCAACAATGGCATGACTGGGACCGTCAGTTGAGCATTGGCAGTCAGGCATTGCGTTATCAGCTGGACCATGAACAGGCGGTTGTCCAGCAGGCCCGGATCATGGTGCATTACTTCCACTCACGCTGTTTTATCGAGGAGCAGCAGATCTTTGCGTATGCTGACAAACTTAAGCGTCTGCCTGTCTGGATGATCCATAGTCGTCACGACTACGTCTGTCGTTTTGCGATGGCGCAGGCACTCGCGGAACAACTGAATGCACGGTTATTGATCCTCGAAGAAGTTGGGCACTGCGCCACAAATGCAGTATATTCCGAAGCCATACGTCGCGCCGCTGATCTGCTGCTGTGCAAGCTGGCACATTAGGGGCTTTATCAACTATCCGCAAACGATTGAGGTAACAGTGCAGGGATTAATTCAAAGAGTCAGTCAGGCCAGTGTGGTGGTCAAAGGTGAGTGTGTTGGTCAAATTGGCCAGGGGATCTTGGTATTACTCGGGGTAGAAAAGGCCGACGATCAAAAAAGTGCAGACAGCTTGCTGCATAAAATCAGTAACTACCGTATTTTTACCGATACACAGGGCAAAATGAATCTGAGTCTGAGAGACATCGAAGGAGAGTTGTTGGTGGTATCTCAATTTACGCTGGCAGCGGATACCAAAAAAGGCATGCGACCGAGTTTTTCCTCTGCTGCCACGCCAGCCCAGGCTGAGGCGCTTTACGAGTATTTCGTGGCTCAGGCAAGGGCGTCTGGGTTGCATGTTGCTACCGGCCGCTTTGCTGCAGATATGCAGGTCAGTTTATGCAATGATGGCCCTGTGACTTTTAATTTATCGGTGTGATCCTGCCGTGCGCTCAGCGCGTCAGAGAAATAATGTGATTGGCGTAGTCGGGCACTTTGTGTACGAAGGGTTTTTTACCAAAGTTAGTAATAAGCAGGTGCTCGAGCTGTTTTAGCTGCGAATCGTGCTCTGCAAGAAAGTTGATGTACAACCTGCCCCCCTCGTTGAGGGTGGCACGAATTTGTGTGTAAAACTTGTGTTCGTACAAAAATCGGGGGGCATCGAGCTGACTGAACAAATCCAGGATGATCCAGTCATAATGTCCGTTATTCTCCAGTGCCTGATAAGCATCGCTGCAACTGACATTAGAGATGGGATCGCCACCAAAATAGCGCTTGTAACAATGAATAATGTCAGGGTTATTATCGATAGAGGTGATCTGACAATCCGGGTAGCTGATGTGCAGATAATCCCGGATAGCACCTGCACCTAGCCCCAACTCCAGCACTTTGCCCGGGGCAGGACATTTTTGCCACAGCGCTGCTAATATCTGTAAATGCGGAAAAAGCAGCCTCTCCGGATGATTGAGCTCAATCACGGATTGCAGCGTGTCGTTTATCAGTAACCAGCGTAAGGTTTTTTCCTGGCGTACCTGTATGCTGACTTTGCCATGCTTATGCCAATATAGCAGGTGCCCGAGTTGATGACTCTGGTGCACAAACTCGTTACTGATGGTACCGGGTTCAGTAATAAAATCTTGCATAGTTACATCAGCATAGCTTGGCTTCACAGTTCTGCCACCGCGTTTCGTTGAATTTACATGACAAATTGACCAAATCTGGCCAATCATTCCCTGTTGCACACTTTTCTTGTAAGGTAAGGTCCATAAATTAGACAAAAGTTCCCCGCTAAAATGGGGGACCAGTTTGCACGAGCCGGGCACATCATCCCGCAGCGACAGGAAAAGCACAGGAGTCACCATGTTTCAAATAACAGCGCCACAGAGCAGTGAAGATTGGCAAGCGTATTATCAACTACGATGGCAGGTTTTGCGGGCACCTTGGGATCAGCCCAGAGGCAGCGAGCAGGATGATCTGGAGCAGGAAGCTGAGCATCGTTATATCAAAAATAACGAAGGTCAGGTGCTGGGTGTGGCACGCCTGCATTTTAACAATCAGCAACAAGCGCAGGTCCGTTATATGGCCGTTGATGAAGCGCACCGTGGTCATCATCTTGGTAGTCGATTACTGCATGAGCTGGAGAAAATTGCCTGGACGCAGAAGGCCGAAGAGCTGGTGCTGTTTGCCCGTGAACGTGCTTTAGCCTTTTATGAGCGTCACGGTTATCAGATGATTGAAAAAGCCCATCTGTCTTATGGCGATGTACAACATTGGAAAATGGTTAAGCAGCGGCCCTCAGAGCCTGGCTGGTTCCGCCATCCACAGTGGACCCAGGTGTTACAGGATACCTGGCGTGAGTCGATCCCTATCAGTGATGCCATGGGGATCAAGGTTGAAAGCTACACCGACTGGCAATTCTCCACTCGCGCAGATCTGAAAGCGAATCTGAATCTACATAACTCGATGTTTGCGGGATCGGTATATAGCATGGCGACCTTAACCGGATGGGGTGCGACGTATCTGGCGCTTAAAGAGTTAGAGCTGGAGGGCAATATTGTGCTGGCAGACGCCAATATTCAGTATCTTAAACCCTTAACCACAGCCCCCAGCGCCACGGTCACATTGGCCGATTGCAGTGGCGAGTTGAATGCGCTCAATGAAGAAGGTAAAGCCAAGTACCGTGTGCCGGTTAATGTCTACGACGGTGACGTGTTGGTTGCGAAGTTTGAAGGTCTGTTCGTGGTGATCAAATAATGTGCGGACGGCCTGCCCATGCAGGCCGTCATTGTAGTGCTTAGAGCAGATCGGTTACCGCTATACCCAAACCCAGGCGCTGAATGTGTGCGTTGTAGTCAATCAAGCTCTCGCCATAGCCATTAAAATACTGTACATAACCTCGCACCCGAGAGGAGCCAAGCAAAGGAAACGACCAGTCGAGTTGCACCGCACCATGGTTGTCACTGTTGAAGTTGTTGCGGGTCATAAAGCCAAACTCATGGTCGCCATGGCGATAAGCACCACTGAACTCAAAATAGCCCATGTACTTGTGAATATCCGGGTTATCATCCCCTTTTGCCGCCAATGGCTCGGGCTTGTCGTCTTCTGGCAGGCGATACCAGGGTTTGAAGCTAAACACGAAACCTTCATATTCCCAGATAAAGTTTGCATAGAGGCGGTTCCAGGAGCGAGAGTTAGGCTGGCTGCGGCCATTCGACTGGTGTGATGCGCCTAAAATGATGGCCATTTCATCGCCCCACAGCACATTGTCATCATCCAGGAAGTTGATCCAGAAGATCTCCGGTTCGTAATTGGTTTCACGGAACGGGGAGGAGATATCTTTGTTGTATAACTGCCAGTAAGACTGCAATGTGACCCCGACATACACCGCCTGATCTTTGTCTTCAAAATGGCGATAAAGGGGCACTTTCATCGATATTTGATATTTGACTTCCATGTGGTCGAGTGGCTCCCCTTCTTCTTCCTGAATGGCCTTTAAGCCATCAAAGGGGCGAGAGTTGGGGTTTTTGACATAGGTCACTGGCAGAATATAGTTGCGATTGTGTGGTGTCAGCACATTGCGGTTGTTTTCTGTGACCATTTCCCGCGCCATGCGGCGATCCAGTTTGCTGAGGCGAGTCTCTTGCAGCTTCTGACAGTAGAGTTTGAGTTGCTCAATCGTTTGTTGTTGATCACCCGCAATGATCTCATTCAGTACACATTGCTTTATCAACTCCAGATCGTCCTTCGCGTTTTGTTCATTGGCGAGTAGGGTAGAAGGGGCCAGTAAAGATAAAAAAGCGAGTATCCTGAGTTTCATAGGCAGCGCAGTCCTTAGTCAAAAGCAAATTATCATCATAGTATCATGGCAAAGAAAAAACTAAGAAGGGCAAAATTGTCAGCAATATATTTAGTCAAGCGGTGTTTGGTTGATTTTTGTTCATCTTGGCGCTAGGTTAATTAAGCACATTGCATAAAAGGAGATTGAAATGAAAATATCACTGAACAAAAAAAGTATTAAGCAACTGAGTAATAACCAACAGCTGGGCCTCGCTCAGACACCGAATGTAGCTGGTGGTGCATCGGGCCATCCGGCTTGTGAATCACTGGGTTGTGATACGGCGGTGTTCCTTGGGTGTCCGACTGGTCGGGATTGTTATTCTGGCCGTTTTGAGATCTGCATGCCAGATTAATCCCAATTTTACTTAATTCGTGTTCATTTTGACGGAGCAAATAGGACGCTATCTGCGTTAAAAATTTCTCATTTAGCATCTCTACCTTAAGATATAAGTTCGCAAATTTTTGCCTCGCCTATTTGGAAGGAGGTGCCTAAGCGATAGCAGGACGCGGTAGCGGTGTTAGCGACTTTATTTTCTCGCCTCAAAATGGACCAGTTAATTAAACAAATTGGTATAAAAAGGCCGGCGGCAACTTAGGTTGCCGCCCCACCTTAGCAAGTGAGGGTTTGCTCACCTACTCTCACGCAATCGTTGCTTCGCTGTGTATGTCATCGAGCCACAGTTTTGGCCAAGACAGATGGCTCCACTACAGTTCATAGTAGTTGGTGAAAAATTTATATAATTCAGTGCCCTGGTTGACACTGGCTGAAGCGAAATGCAGTATCGCAATGGCATCTTTTGCCAATGTGAGGCTGTGCAGAGGCGTTTCGGATAAATACTGTTCCATGCGCAAAATTCGCGCAATGCATTCCCCTGCTTTGATGTGTTCACCGAGCTGTGCTTTATATTCCACCATGCCACCCATAGGCGCATAGAAAGTCAGGTAATCTTTCAGTGCACAGGCGTAGCGTTTGATGTTCTTTGGCTGATGACTGCCATCTGCTACCACTTCTTTGTGTGTCAGGTAGCTGAGAATGCTGTTGGCATCATGTACGGCTTCATCCAGATCAATTTTTTCTTGTGAACCCAGTTCAACAGTAAAGGCTTCAACGGGCACGGCCAAGTCACGGCCTTGTGCTTTTAAGGCTGTGCTGAGTTGCCACCAGGGGCAGAAGCTGGCTTCATCCATTGCACCGTCAAACTCATTGGGGATCAGCAGCACATGAGGAATGTCAAAATAGCGCGCGCTGTCTGTGGCGTATTCCGGGCAATATAAGTGTTTCGCTGAGATAGGGCCGGTATGCAGGTCCAGTACGATATCAGCCTGATGCGCTAGTTTTTGCAGTGTGAGTGCAATGCGCTTGCCAGTAGTTAGTGTATGTGCCGGCGCATCGAGTAACGCATCGGTTGCCTGACACAGTTGTTCACGGAAGGCGGCGATAAGTGCCGCATCGGAAGCCTCACCGTGCTCAGCAAGGCAGCGCTGTACCTGATCACTATGGTCATGATACATGCGGTTCCAGTTCATGCCGGTAATGGGGTCAAATCTTCCGAGCGTAAACTCCCCCGATTTTTGATTACAGCCGATCGGGTTGGCATAGGGCACCAGAGTGATATCACCCGCCAGAGTGAGGTGCTTTAATTGTTCAAGCAGTGCATAGATCACTGCATTGCCTTGTACCTCCGCGCCGTGCATATTGGCCTGAATGTATACGCTCGGGCCTGTACCATTACCTTGCAAACGGTAGACCGGGATGGTCAAAGGCAGGCCATTGGCGATTTCCCCAACCTGAATATGTTGCTGTGTGATAGTGTTCATAGTTACCTCAGATAATAGTCGGCGGTTTCGCTGTGACGAATACAGTACAATTGACCCTGAGTGAAAACGTACTCTGCGGGCAGCTCATGACACAGGAAGTACGGCATGCTTTCTGTGAAGCCATAAGCACCACACTGGTCAAACACCAGCCAGTCGCCATAGCCGAGATCGTCAGGCAAGTTTTGTGTACCAAGGTGATCCAGGGCTGTACATAATGGGCCATGCAAATGATACTGGCGCTGAGCAGTATTAGATGCACGTAGTGCCTGCGCTGGAAAGGCCTGGCTGGTCACGGCCGGTCGCAACAGGTGGTTGATGCCACCTGCCAGGATGAGTTGATGTTCATCATAATTGCATTTTTGTTCCACCACCGGGTTAAGGTAGTAGCCACACTGCGCCACGGCATAGCGACCCAGCTCCATCCACAATTCTTGCACGCCCGCTTCGGCCTTAATTTTGGCCAGACTTGCGATGACCTGATCCCAGTCGAGTGCCTGCTGGCCTGACTCGTAAGGCACCCCTAATCCCCCACCCAGATCTAAGATCCTCAGGCGCATACCCAGCTGTTGGCTCAGTTCAGTCAGTGGGGGGACCATTTGTTGCCACAGGCTGGCCAGCTTGGAGGCGTCGAGCATGTTGCCCCATTGAAAAATATGCAGACCTGCAAAATCCAGCGCAGGGTAGTCGCGCAAAGTCAGTTGTTGCCACTGCTCACAGCCGAGCCCAAATGGGGTCAGGCTGTCGCCGCCAAGTGGATTTTTGTCTCCTGCCGGCCAGCGTAATTGAACGCGAAGCAGCACAGTTAAAGTCTGTTGACGCTGCTGTGCCGCGTCGTTCAGCCAGCGCACTTGATTGAGGCTTTCAGCAACAAAGGTGGTGACACCAGCATCGAGAAAATGCTGGATCTGGGCCGGGGATTTGGCCGGCCCAGTGTTGAGTACGCGTTCGGCCGCAATGTCCTGGGCCAAGACCTGTGTGAGCTCTCCCCGGCTGGCAACATCAAAGTTGAAGCCGGCTCGGTCCAGTGTTTTAAGGACACTGGATAACGGATTGGCTTTGACGGCATACCAGAGCTTAACCACGTTTTGGGTGGTCAGGTGATTAACATGTTCGCTCAGTGCATCCAGGTCGTAGACGAAGAATGGGATGTCCAGATCAGGGCACAGTGCAGTCAGTTGCTCACGCAGTGGCGTACTCAATGTGGTCATTAGCGTAGTACCTCTTCGAGTTCTAACGACGCATCACTTTGTTCGTCACGGTATTTCACAATCAGTGCACAGGACATGCTCAGCCCTTGTGCTTTGGCCCAGTCACTGGACGCTGGACGCGACCCCGGGATCACAATGGCAAAAGGCGGAATGGCTTCCCCTTTTTCCAGGGTGCGCTCATTCACACAGTCATACACTGGAATGCTGGCAGACAGGCGAACACCCGGTGCCAGCACTGCACCGCGTTTTACGACTACGCCTTCAACCAGCACACAGCCTGCACCAATGAACGCATCGTCTTCAACCACGACCGGGCTGGCACCGACAGGCTCCAGTACGCCGCCAATCTGAACAGCAGCACTTAGATGCACATTTTTACCAATCTGGGCGCAAGAACCCACCAGTGCATGGCTGTCGACCATAGTGCCGGTGTCGATATATGCGCCAATGTTGACGTAGGCTGGTGGCATGATGATGGTACCGGATGCGACATACGCGCCACGACGCACGCTGCTGCCTCCGGGCACCATACGGACGGCATCTTCGGCGGCAAAACCGCGAGGAGCAAGATTGTCTTTGTCTACAAATCCACCCGGGTATTCGGTATTTTGACCAGCCCGGAAAGCCGCCAGAATGCCTTCTTTGACTTCGACATTGGCGTGCCAGTTGCCGTGTTCGTCTTGGTTTGCAGCACGTTGTGAACCATTTTCTAAATTATCTAATAGTGTTGACCAGGTCATAGGGAGCCTCTTAATTCCAGGATAAAATCTGTTCGTTAGCAGCATTCAGTGCCGCATGATTGGTTAATTCCAGGTGTGTGAGCGGTGGCCTCAGATGGGGCGTCGTCAGCGTGCCCTGTAAATGCATCAGTGTCTTTACCGGGATTGGGTTGGCAACGGCAAACAGGCTGCTGATGGCATCGGCCCAGGTAGTGAACAGGTTAGGGCTGGTGCCACTGAGCGCACGGCGGACAAATTCGGCAGTTTGGCGAGGCCAGACATTTGATGCCACAGATACCAATCCGGCCGCGCCTGCCTGTGCAAAGTAAGGCAGCAATGCGTCATCACCACTGTATATCGCCAGGCTGGGTAAGGCACGACGAAACGCTTCAAACGTGGCGATATCACCACTGGCTTCTTTGAGCGCCCACAGGTTGTCGTGATGTGCCAGGTTCGTTAGCACTTCAGGTGCAATGGCAACGGCGCTGCGCCCTGGTACGTTGTAGATCATACAGGGGACGTTTGCTGCGCTGAGTAGCGTATCAAACCAATGGGTCTGACCAACGACACCGGGTTTGGCGTATAACGGAGAGCCGAGCAACAGTGCGTCGATTTGTTGCGTATTACAAAACTCGACCCACTCCAGCTGGGCTGCCAGATTGATACCGCCGACGGCAACCATAATGGGAACCTGGGGGGCAAGCGCACAGACAAACTCAACGATTTTTTTCTGCTCGGGCAGAGTCAGGGCCAGACCTTCACCGGTACTGCCAAGCAGCAAGATGCCATTGTTGGCCTCAACTTGCTGAGCAACGAGTTGCTGTAAACTGTGATAATCGACCTGATCGCACGCGTCAAAAGGCGTGACAAGGGCCGTCCATAACGGGTAGTCAGATAACTGATCAGATAACTGAATGTGTGATTTCATCTCTACCGAACTTCTTGCTGGTCCGGTAGTCAGGAAAGTGTCCTACTCCGAACCGTTTAAAATTCGAAGAGCAATGGACTTAAAAAGAATAGGCTGCTGGCCATATTGTTTCTAAGACCAGAAGCTCTCCACCAAATGTGTTGGTGACAGTCGCTGGGATTCAACCCAGTCGCCCGAAGCAGTACGCAAGCAAAGCGCAGTGCTTCTCGGCGTTAATTCCCCTCTTTGAGTTTCACGGGAGTTTGCTCTCCTCCACTCAAATACCTGAATAACGCACCTCTTCCAGCCCTAAGACGTCCACACTTTTTAGATGCATGGCCGTCTGGATAAAATAGGGTACGGGCGCATTGAAACATTTTGGCCGTCTGGGTGTCAAGTCACTCTCAGCAAAAGTTTGAAATTTAATCTAAACTGGGAAAGAGTCTGGCGCCTGGATGATCTGGCTGGTTTTTGGGAGGGATAATTTGGACAATCTGGTTACACGCTATCGCCTGAAATACCTAGTCGCACTGGTGATCATGTTGCTGGTGTTGACGATGACGACTGGCCTGACTTTGTATCTGCTGGAGCAGCAAAAACAGGTTGCCAGAGTGATCAATGTTGCAGGTATGCAGCGCATGCTGTCGCAAAAAGCCGCATTGCACCTGGAGTATGTCATCATCATGCGCGAACACAACGTGACAGCAGATCGTCAGGCACTGAACAATGCGCTGCAGCTTATGCAAGCCAACCATGATTTTTTGCTCCTGCGCGATGGCGAGCAATACAAGCACCTTAATGCCGAGCTTTATCAATGGTATTTCGCGCAGCCGGGCGATTTGGACAGGCAATTAAAACAATATATGGCGCTGTTGTCCGGGGTTGCCAATCAGCCTGATTTAGATCAGGTCCAGGAGATCCATACCCGTTCTCAACTGTTGTTACAGGACTTAGATCATGCGGTGTTACTGTTTGAGCAGTTTACCAATGAAAAACTTGAGAAACTGAGAAACCTGCAACTGCTGATGTGGTTACTGGGGTTAGCTTTACTACTCGCTGAGATTAAGTGGATATTTTTCCCCATGGAACGCAGTATCACCAGCGCGATAGACCGCTTGCAACAAACACGTCTGAAAGCTGAGCATGCTAACCAAAGTCGCGCCATGTTTCTGGCCCGCGCCAGTCACGAATTGCGGACACCCTTGCAGGCCGTGCTGGGGTATTTGCACTTGTATCAGGAATCACAGCGTGACAGCTACCTTGCGCAAGCGAATAAAGCAGCCCAGCAATTGAAGGCGCTGATCGCGTCTGTGGAGGACTACAATCGCTTGTCTGACGAACAGCAACCAGAGTTAAATTGTCACCCGGCCAGGCTGACCGATACCCTGGGTCAGCCTGTGGCTACTTATCGTCTGCTGGCCAGAGAGAAAGGCCTGGATTTTAGCTATCACTTTAGCAGCCACACGGAAAAAATATTTGCCTGTGATCATGAACGCCTGAGCTGGGTCATTGGTCAGCTACTCGACAACGCTGTTAAATTCACCGAGCAGGGCACGGTGAGGCTGTCCGCCCGCGTGGAGCCAGTCAATCCGGAAGAAGATGAGTTGAACTGGCGTTTTTACTGTGAAGTAGAAGACAGTGGCCCAGGATTTAACGTGGCGCAGATTAAAGCGTCTGCATCGGGCACTAGCCCGGATGGGCACCATTATCAGGGGCTGCAACTGGGGTTAGCGCGTTGTAACTTGTTGCTGGCGATTATGTCTGGTGAGTTGACTTTTTTGCCTTGTGAACCGCATGGCACAAAAGCATCGCTGAGCTTGCCGCTGAAGCGACTCCCGGAGCCAGAGCCAGTAAGCGGACTGGCCCGCCATAAAGTGTTGTTGGTGGAAGACAATCAATTGAATGCCAAAATCATTGAAAAAATGTTGGATAACATGGAGCTAACCAGTATTCATGCGAGCCATGGAGGACAGGCCATAGAGGTACTGGCACACCAGTCTTTTGATGTGATCCTGATGGATCTGAATATGCCGATTATGGATGGTTTTAAAGCCATTAAAGAGATCCGCCAGACGCTGATGTTGTCGACGCCAATTTTGGTACTGACTGCGAATACCTCAGAGCAGGCAATTAAATCGGCTGTGCAGCTTGGCGCGACCGATTATTTGTTTAAGCCTGTTGAAAAAGGGGCGCTGGAGCGCGCCCTGCACAAAATTCTGACCTTTAGCGACGCAACTTAATGTTGCCAACACCGACTTCGATATCCAGGCTGTGCTCACCCTGGCCATGATAGCGTAGGGTTTCACCCACCATATTGCGTTCCGTTTCAGCGTTACCCGGCAAGTCGGAGAGCTTGGTTTTACCGACTCCGGAATCGAATCGCACACGTCGGAAGTCTTTGGCGTCTGCTTCTATCGTGACATTGCCGACTCCCACTTCGACATCGGCGTCATTGTTTAATCCGAGCAATTTGACATTGCCAACATCCACCTCGACATCAAGTTCCATTGACTCAGGGACTTTCACAGTCCAGTCCTGTTTTACGTACTTACTGTTGAGGCTCAGGCTAAGCTCATTGCCTGCCCGGCGGCTTGCCAGCTGCACGTCTTCTAGCGCATCTGTCACTTTATCTATGTCATGCTCGACGGGTTCGAGCTCAATGGTGACCTTGATGGTTTTGCCTGAATGCGTTTGTGTTTTTAATTTACCAATAGGAAACTGGATCTCGAGCTCTGTGCTGTCGGCCAGTTCAAAGGAGTGTGTTAATGTGCGTGTCTCTTTAGCCTGAGCGGTGGCACTTAGCACCAACAGTGCCGCAGTTATCAGATTTTTCTTCATCCTGTTGTTCTTCCATTCTGTCGTATTGATATCTGTATGACGCGGGTAAAAACACAAAGGTTTAAAAGCGACGTAAAAAAATCGCTTTTAAGTGCATTACTTGACCTGTTGTACTGTGAATCCTCGTGCTGCCAGCTGAGTAAGCAGCCCATGCTGCTGGGGTAAATGTAGCGCACCCACGGCGATAAAGTGGGATGATTTGGCCAGCCTGGGTGTTAATGTCGTTACCCAGTTGTTATTACGCTGAATGAGCATGACTTGCTCGGCGTGCTGACCATACTCGGAGTCATCAAAACTCAGTTTATAGAAGGTATTTAGTTTCTGATAATTGCCTTGTTTCCAGGCTGTTATCATTTGGGTGAAGTATTGCTCAAAGTCCTCAACCTGCTTCAGTGTGTCGGCAATCATGGCATCGTTTTGATCGCCCAAAGTACTGAATAAGCTCAGCTGTTGCTCGAGACTTTCCAATTCCATAATGGGCTTTTTGATGCGGGTGGCAAACTCGATTATTTGCTTATCAATGCCATAGTCTTCACTGAATCCCGCTTGTTGATACTCCAGCCGCAGGATGGTGAGCATAACAGACCAGGGCTGATAACTTTCAAACAGCGCGATATCGATTTTGCGCTCAGAGAGATAATCTTTCACTTGTTTATAGGTCACCGGAGACAGGCTGGTTTGCAGTGTACTCCCCGGTTTTTGCAACATAAAAGGCAAGGTTTTGCGTTGTAGCTCCAGAGGACTAATGGCTTCGGTATTGAGTTCGACCACGACTGTCTGGCTGCTTTTTATGGCGGCTTTTATACGTGGATCCAGGCCGTGCATTGCGCTATCTCCAACGTGCACAGTACCAAATAGGTAAGATGTGATACCGTTTTTTTCTACGCTCCATAGTGCAGGTTGTGCGATAGCAATCTGGCTGAGGAGCAACAAAAAGAGTGTACAGACAAACTGTGTCAGGCGAATAAAGTGAGGCATGGTTCCCTCCAAATGTTCAAAACTGGGCACATCATAATCAATTCCCGGAGTAAATCATAAAAATTTAATGTTGTGATGAGCAAGAATGAATCGTGTGGGAAAAAACACTCACTTTAGTTTATTCCAGGTGGGGTGTTTAATTTTGGTATTTTTTATCCTTATTTTGGTGTTATTTTGAATTTTATTTTGTTTTAGTGTGATTCCGGCAAGGAAATGAGCATAATTTTTAGGGTTGACTTGTCGGGGGGCTACGGGTTACTAATAGAAAAAGAGCACAACAGAGCGCTTAGCGCACGTGCAAGGTATTCGTTTTTTCAGAAGAGCAGTGACATGTTAAAAACAGTTTCTCTACTAGTCGTGATTATCAACGTGGTGATTATTATTACCGCGGGGGCTGGTTAGTGCTGTTCGAAAAGTATTAGCAAAAAGCCCCCCGCACTGAAAAGTTCGGGGGGCTTTTTCGTTTTAGGGCCAAATTCAAAGACAAAGGGCAATGGGCAAAACAATGACAGGCGCACAATTGGTAATAGACATGTTAGTAAAACAAGGGGTGAGTTCAGTATTCGGGTATCCGGGTGGTGCCATCATGCCGATTTACGATGCGCTATACGGTGCGCCACTGAAGCATTACCTGACGCGTCACGAGCAAGGCGCCGGGTTCGCTGCGGTTGGCTATGCCAGAAGCACGGGTAAGCTGGGTGTGTGTTTTGCGACCTCAGGTCCGGGCGCAACCAATCTGGTAACGGCGCTGGCTGATGCCATGATGGACTCAGTGCCTTTGCTTGCGATCACCGGGCAAGTGCCTACCGCAGCGATTGGCTCAGATGCTTTTCAGGAAGTCGATGTCTTGGGCATGTCGTTGTCTTGTACCAAGCACAGCTTTATGGTTGAGCGTGGTGAAGACCTGGCTGAGGTGTTGCAACAGGCCATGCACATTGCGCAGTCGGGCCGCCCAGGCCCGGTATTGGTTGATATCCCTAAAGACATCCAACAGGCCCAGGTCCCTGTTCATGGTTGGCAGGCCGAAGCGCATCAGCCAACTCCGCTGTCGAGCTTTGAGTTGGACAAAGCCAACGAGTTGTTAGCTCAGGCGAAAAAGCCAGTTGCTTACGTGGGGGGCGGTGTTCACAGTGCGGATGCACAAGCCGAGTTGATGGCTTTTTTGCAGCGTACGCAGATGCCAGCGGTGTCGACCTTGAAAGCATTAGGCAGTGTAAAGCCTGACTATGCCTATGATCTGGGCATGTTGGGAATGCACGGTGGTCAGGCTGCCAATCTGGCAGTGCAAGAATGTGATTTGCTGGTTTGTATCGGTGCACGCTTTGACGACCGGGTAACCGGTAATCTGGCTAAGTTTGCCGCAGCAGCCAAAGTGATCCACCTGGATATTGACCCGGCCGAAGTTGGTAAGCGTAAACCTGCCGCGGCTTCACTGATCGCCGATTTGAAAGTTTCATTGCCTTTATTGCAGGGCGAATTGGCCCCGGCACCGTGGCGTGCTCATATCAGCGCACTGGCTGAGCAGCACGCCTGGCGCTACGACTACCCCGGTGACAAAGTGTTTGCACCTTATTTGCTCAATCGCCTGAGCCGTTTGATGCCGGATACCGGGGTGGTATGTTGCGATGTGGGTCAGCACCAGATGTGGGTGGCACAACATATGCGCTTTAGTCACCCCAGTAACCATCTGAGCAGTGGGGGAGCCGGGACTATGGGGTTCGGTTTACCGGCTGCCATCGGTGCCCAGGTTGCCCGGCCTGATGACATGGTGATCACGGTCTCTGGTGATGGCTCCATCATGATGAATATTCAGGAGCTGGCAACCATACGACGTAATAATTTACCGGTCAAAATTGTCATTCTCGATAACCAGCGTTTGGGTATGGTACGCCAGTGGCAGCAGCTCTTTTTCGATGGCCGCTACAGTGAGACCAATTTGTCAGACAATCCGGATTTTGTACAACTGGCGGCTGTGTTTGGGATCCCGGGGCAGACCATCACCCGTGCCGATGAAGTCGATGGTGCGGTTGATGCACTATTGGCTTCCACTGGCCCTTATATATTGCACGCTTGCATCGATGACAAAGAAAACGTCTGGCCACTGGTGCCGCCAGGCGCGGCTAACCATGAAATGCTGACGCAATCGCAGCAGCAAAACTAAACTTATTTCCTTTGACGGAGCGAATACCATGAAACATCAACTCACCGTAGCGGTAAACAATCAAGCCATCGCAGTCGAGCGTTTTTTGCGCGTCGCCCGTCATCGCGGGTTTCGCCTGACACAACTGGAACTCCAGGGCCACGAAGAGTTATTTCACGTCAAAATGACAGTAGATAGTGACAAACCTATCTATCTATTGACGTCACAATTAAATAAGCTTGTTGAAGTGCAATCAGTCGATCTGCACACACTACAGCAGGCAATATAATAAATAAGGTTTTAAATAATGACACAAACTTCACAATACATTTGGCACAACGGCGAATTGATCCCATATGAGCAAGCAACCACGCATGTGCTCAGTCACGCCATTCATTATGGTAGCTCCGTATTTGAAGGGATCCGCGCGTACGATACGCCAAAGGGTCCGGCTATTTTCCGTCTGAAGGATCACATTCAGCGCTTATTTGACTCGGCCAAAATCTATCGCATCGAGATCCCCTATACGCAGGAAGAGATCATGCAGGCATGTAAAGACGCGGTGGCTAAAAATGGCTTCACCAATGCTTACCTGCGTCCATTTGCCTTTTTAGGTCACGTTGGTCTGGGCGTGCATCCAAAATCACATCGGGCCGAGGTCACTGTCGCGGCGATGGAGTGGGGCGCATATCTGGGCGAAGGCAGCCTGGAAAATGGCGTTGATGCATGTGTCTCCTCCTGGCAGCGTCTGGCACCAAATACCATGCCAACGGCAGCAAAAGCAGGTGGTAACTATTTGTCATCTCAGCTGATCACCGCAGAAGCCAAGCGCCATGGTTATGTTGAAGGTATCGCACTGGACGTAAACGGCTATCTCAGTGAGGGCGCTGGTGAGAACCTGTTTGTGATCCGCAAGGGCATAATCTATACCCCGCCAACCACGGCGAGCATTCTGCCGGGCCTGACTCGTGACACCATCATGCACCTGGCCAAAGCGCGTGGTTATGAAGTCAGAGAAGAGCCAATCGCGCGTGAAGGTCTGTATTTGGCAGACGAGTTCTTTATGGTGGGGACCGCGGCTGAAGTGGTACCGGTGCGCAGTGTTGATCAGATCCAGGTGGGTGATGGTCAGCGCGGGCCTATCACCGCAGAATTGCAGCAGGCTTACTTTGATCTGGTGAAAGGACAAAGTGAGGATCCGCAAGGCTGGCTGGATTACGTGAACGAATAAGGCCAGCACATTAACGCTTACACGCCGGGCTGACTGGGTCCGGCATACATATTTTGGAATGAGGAAAGCCGTTGCCAGATGGGGCGACGCAAACTGGAAAAGGGGTCAACATGGCAAAGTTACGCAGCAAAACAACCACTGAAGGCAGACAACAAGCAGGCGCCCGTGCACTATGGCGCGCCACCGGTATGACCGACAGTGATTTTCATAAGCCCATTGTGGCGGTGGTGAACTCGTATACCCAGTTTGTGCCCGGGCATGTGCACCTCAACCAACTCAGCGAATTGATGGCGGACGCTATCCGGGAAGCCGGCGGCGTGCCGCGCGAATTTAATACCATTGCCATTGATGATGGCATTGCGATGGGCCATGGCGGGATGTTGTATTCCTTGCCGTCGCGAGATCTCATTGCTGATTCTGTAGAATATATGGTCAATGCGCACTGTGCAGATGCCATGGTGTGTATTTCAAACTGCGATAAGATCACCCCGGGGATGTTGCTGGCGGCACTGCGGTTGAATATCCCGGTGATCTTTGTCTCTGGCGGACCTATGGAAGCGGGCAAAACGCGCCTGGCTGATATCGACATTAAGCTGGACCTGGTCGATGCCATGGTCAAAGGGGCCGATCCCAGCGTCAGTGATGAAGACTCAGATAAAGTGGAGCGTTCAGCCTGTCCAACTTGTGGGTCCTGCTCCGGGATGTTCACGGCTAACTCAATGAATTGTTTATTGGAAGCGCTGGGGCTGGCATTGCCGGGCAATGGCACTACGCTGGCCACGCATGCCGATCGCCGTTTCTTATATGAAGGCGCAGCAAAGCGCATCCTGGCGTTGTGTGACGAGTATTATGGGAAAGATAATGAGGCGGCACTGCCGCGAAACATTGCTAATCAGGCCGCGTTTACCAATGCGATGACCTTAGATATTGCAATGGGTGGCTCATCTAACACGGTATTGCACTTGCTCGCCGCTGCAATAGAAGGGGGAGTTGAGTTCGATATGGCTGACATCGACCGCTTATCTCGTACAACTCCTTTCCTATGTAAAGTGGCACCGGCAACGCCGCAGTATCATATTGAAGATGTTCACCGGGCCGGTGGCATCATGGCAATTCTGAATGAACTGGCCAAAGCCGACAAACTCGACTTAGCAGTAGGCCATGTGGCAGGCGGCACCCTTGGTGAGGTCATTAAGCGCTGGGATGCGACCGATCCGGCCAATGAGCGGGCGCAAACTTTCTATCGTGCTGGTCCCGCAGGTATACGCACCACCCAGGCAATGAGTCAGGAATGTCGCTGGGACGAACTGGATCTGGACCGCGAGGGCGGCTGTATTCGCAGTGTTGAACATGCATTTCGTCAGGATGGCGGGCTGGCGGTGCTGACCGGCAACCTGGCACTGGACGGGTGTATCGTTAAAAGTGCGGGGGTGGAAGACGACATGCTGTGCTTTGAGGGCACGGCTGTGGTGTTTGAATCTCAGGACGATGCGGTTGAAGGGATCCTGGGTGGCAAGGTGAAAAAGGGCGATGTGGTGGTGATCCGCTACGAAGGCCCGAAAGGTGGGCCCGGGATGCAGGAAATGCTGTATCCGACCAGCTACCTCAAATCTATGGGGCTGGATAAAGATTGTGCTTTGTTGACGGATGGTCGCTTCTCCGGCGGGACGTCTGGTTTGTCGATAGGCCATGCCTCTCCTGAGGCGGCCAGTGGAGGCGCGCTGGCACTGGTAGAAAATGGCGATATCATCCGCATTGATATTCCCGCACGCAGTATTGATGTATTGCTTGATGCACAGCAACTCGAGGCACGCAAAGCACAGCAGGCGGCACGTGGTAAAATGGCTTATAAACCGCTGGATCGTCAGCGTTATGTGAGCCCCGCTCTGAAGGCCTATGCCTTGCTGGCAACCAGCGCAGACAAAGGTGCGGTACGCGATTTCGAGAAGCTGGAGGCATTGAGTTAATTATGGTGGCAAAAGAGCTCGATTATTTTCGTGCTGTTGTGCAGGCCAATGTCTCGCCGCTGGTCCGGGAAACCGAGGTCAGCGAGCTGAGCGGGCTTTCGGCCCGGCTCGGACATCAGATCTGGCTCAAGCGCGAAGACCAACAACCCGTTTATTCATTCAAGCTGCGTGGGGCATACAACAAGCTGAGCAAACTACCCACTGGTAGCCTGGTTGTTACAGCATCTGCTGGTAATCATGCGCAAGGGGTAGCATTAAGCGCCGCACACCTGGGCCATCGCGCCATCATTGTGATGCCAGTCACGACGCCTGAGATCAAAGTCAATGCAGTGCGTAATCAGGGAGGCGAAGTAGTACTGCATGGTCATCACTTTGATGCCGCTCAGGAGTATGCGCAGTCCTTGTGTCAGTCACAAGGGGGCGTGTTTGTGCCACCGTTCGATGACAAAGAGGTGATCATTGGTCAGGGCACCGTCGCACGAGAGCTGATGCAGCAACTTCATCATTTGGATGTGGTCTTTATTCCGGTGGGCGGCGGCGGTTTGCTGGCTGGGATGGCGGTTTATATTAAGTCTTTGCGCCCGGAGATCCGGGTGATTGGCGTGGAAGCGCAAGAAAGCGCCTGCCTGAAGGCTGCGATGGAAGCCGGGCGGCCGGTTGAGCTGGAGCGAGTCGGTAGCTTTGCTGACGGTGTGGCGGTGAAGCGCATTGGCAGTGAGACTTTTCGTCTTGCCGAGCAGTTTTGTGATGACGTGGTCACGGTCAGTGCAGACGAAATCTGTGCGGCGGTACAGGATATTTTTGTTGAAACCCGCGCCATCGCTGAGCCTTCCGGGGCACTGGCCACGGCCGGGCTCAAAAAGTGGTGTCAGGAGCGTGACGAGCGGGGCTTAACACTGGCTGCTGTGCTATCCGGCGCGAATCTGAATTTTGACCGCTTACGGTATATTGCTGAGCGCACGGCACTGGGTGCACGCAGTGAAGCCCTGTTGGGTGTGACCATTGAGGAATCCAAAGGCAGTTTTAAACGCTTTTGTCACACTTTGTCTGGCCGGGCAATCACGGAGTTTAATTATCGTTACGCCGGTGGCGATACCGCACAGATCTTTGCGGGGGTCGGTTTACGTGGTGGTGAACAGGAGTTGCAGGAGCTTAAAACCAGCCTGAGTGAAGCGAATTATCAATTTACTGACTTGTCCGACAACGAATTGGCTAAGCTACATATCCGCTATATGGTTGGTGGCAAGCCACCCGTTGCACTGAGTGAGCGGTTATTTCGCTTCGAGTTTCCAGAATATCCCGGTGCTTTAGCGCGCTTTTTAGAGACTTTAGGGAGCAACTGGAACATTACCCTGTTTCACTATCGTAATCATGGTGCCGCGCAGGGAAATGTGCTGGCGGCGTTTGAACTGGGCGCACAAGACAGTGCCCGGTTTGATGAGCATTTGCAGCGTCTGGGTTATCAGTACCAGGAAGAGACCGACAATCCGTGTTTCAGGCAGTACCTTCAGCATGACATGATGCAGGCGGATCGCCGCGTCAGCTAGTTTTGCATTCCGTCCGGCGCCTTCTATAGTTGTAACAGGGCAGGCTCCGGGCGCGTATCACAATGAGTTATCATCACTTTGTATTGGCCATTGCGCTGTGGTGGAGCAGTGCGCTTAGCGCATTGGAAGAGGTGACACTACAACTCAAATGGACCCATCAGTTTCAATTTGCCGGTTACTATATGGCCCTCAACAAAGGCTTTTATCGCCAGCAGGGGTTAAATGTTAAGATTGTGCCTGCCGATCCGGATAACCCGGATGAGCAATTTAAAGTGTTGTCAGGTCAGGCGCAATTTGGCGTAACCCACTCAGGTATCTTACAGCAGCGCTTGCAGGGTAAGCCATTGGTGGCCCTGGCCGCTATCTTCCAGTCTTCTCCTTATTGCTGGATGGTGCGTGCCGACAGTGATATTTATGTCCCCAAAGATTTTGTGGGGAAAAAAATCAGCCACCTTGGGCGAGTTGAGGGGGCTGAGCTGGTGGTGATGCTGGAGCGGGCGGGGATAGATGTCCCACACTTACCCCTGTATGCCGGGCTGGAACCCATCAAGGATTTTATTGCCGGGCGCTTTGATGCCTTGCAGGTCTATATTTCAAACGAGCCTTTTAAGCTGGCACAGCAGGGCATAGCTACCCGGCAGATTTGCCCTAAGCACTTTGGTCTGAACGTCTATGCGGACATTTTATTTACCTCGGAAGATGTCCTGAATTATCGCCCGCAAACGGTTGCCCGCTTTCGCCGTGCCTCCTTACAGGGCTGGCGCTATGCTATGAGCAACCCTGATGAAGCGCTGGCAGTCACACAGGCGGAGTATGCAACCACCAAGAGCATTTCTGCGCTGGCAAACGAGGCCGATAAGCTGATGCCCTTTATTAAAGCGCCAGGCATTGCACTGGGTGCCATGTCTCAGGCTCGTTGGTTGTGGATTGCTCAGCTCTATCGGCTCGATCTTGCTGATTTTCATGAGCAAAAACATCAGTTTCTTTATACTGAGCCGGATCAAGAAGAAGATAGCTGGTCGTGGATGTTGACCCTCGCGGCGATAGTGGGTGTGATCTGTGTGCCCATGTACATACATTTGATCTTCTTCCGTCACCGGCGTTTTACCTTAAAATAACCGCCTGTACTTTGCGAGATGGGCGCAAGCGCATACAATGAGCGCCCTTTAGTTAGTTCGGTATCGGTGGCCAGCATGCACAGTTCCTTTTCTTCTCAGTTTTTAGCCCTGGATGCGTTGCTCACAGACACGCGTCGCTACTGGCAATTACTGGCATTCGATCATACCGACATCCCCTGGCCAGACCTGGAAGAAGCGTTGTTATCGCTGAGTGATGAGGACGTGACGGCTCTGGATCGGGATCCGGAGTCGCTGATAGCGTTTCTTGTACCTTATATTCCGGCATTGCAAACGCTCCCGACGCTGACTGCGCTGACATTGGACGCCACGAGTCGACCAGAGTTTCCCTTTTGGCTCAGCAATGGTATCAAGGGCCGTAAACTGACTCAGTTACAGGACTTCGTTGCGCAGGTATATCAGCCAAAGCTGCCAGTGCTGGAGTGGTGCGCAGGTAAAGGACACCTGGGCAGGTTGCTGGCTTATCTGGGCGCAGAGCATGTCGACAGTGTTGAGCTACAGGCGGCCTTATGTCAGCAGGGGCAGCACAGTGCCGAGCAACAAAAGTTGGCCATGACCTTTCACTGTGCCGATGTACTTAATGATCCGATTGCACAGTATTTTCGACCACGACAGCAGGCCGTTGCACTGCATGCCTGCGGTCGCTTACATCAGACCTTTATGGAGCAGGCGAGCGCTGCACAGTGTGAGCAGATCAGCCTGTCACCCTGCTGTTATCATCTGTTTACTGAGCCCACCTACCAGCCGATGAGTGACGTTGCAGCGCACAGTGCTTTGGATTTGTCACACAGTGACATGAAACTGGCGTTGCAGGAGACGGTTACTGCACCAGGAAGGGTCGCGAAAGTACGTAAACGAGAGGTCCAGTGGCGACTGGCCTTTGATGCGCTGCGCCGTGATGTGACTGGCGATACCCAGTACCTCAGTGTGCCTTCCGTGAACAAGGCGATTTTTTCCGGACCGTTTGTTGATTTCTGTCACTGGGCAGCTGAGCAAAAGCAGTTAGACTTACCGGCACACTTTGATGCTGACTATTACCTGGCACAGGGGCGCGCACGTCAGCGTATCACTGAGCGCATAGAGTTGGTGCGCCATGCGTTTCGTCGCGCCATAGAAGTGTGGCTGGTGCTCGACAGGGTGTTATATCTTGAACAGGCCGGGTATGATGTCAGCCTCTCAGAGTTTTGTCATAAATCACTGACGCCAAGAAATATCTTGATCCAGGCTACACGGTGTCAATCAGCAAAATAAGGAAAAACCATGTGCCAGTCTGACAGCCAGCTGCAACATCTGCTCAATAATAATCGCCAGTGGGCGAAACAGACTCAGACCAATAACCCGGAGTTTTTTGCCAAATTATCCATGCAGCAGAATCCCAATTATCTGTGGATTGGCTGCTCGGACTCCCGGGTGCCGGCCAACCAGATTGTTGATTTGATGCCGGGAGACTTGTTTGTCCACCGCAATGTGGCCAACGTGGTGGTGCATACCGATCATAACTGTTTGTCTGTGATGCAGTACGCCATTGAGGTGCTGAAAGTTGAACATGTACTGGTCGTGGGTCACTACGGCTGTGGTGGGGTACGTGCTGCTTTGGAAGATGCCCGTCTGGGTTTGATTGATAACTGGCTACGCCATGTCGGTGATGTCAAAGAGATGCATCAGGCGATGCTCAATGAAATACACCCTGAACAACGCTGCGATGCCTTATGTGAGCTGAATGTGATAGAGCAGGTTAGAAACGTCTGTCGAACCAATGTGGTGCAGGATGCCTGGGCGCGGGGCCAAAAGTTAACCATTCACGGTTGGGTGTATGGTCTGGCGGATGGCTTGCTCAAAGAGCTGAATACACAGATTGAGCAGGAAGAGCAACTGGCAGCGCACTATGAACGGGCCCTGGTCGATCTGGCCAGGCGATACCAGTTGTAGGGATTACTGTTCTGGCTGGTCGCTGTCTTGTGCTGCCAGCTTAGCCTCTAGTTCGGCCACTTTGGCTTCGAGTTCGGTGAGTTTTTCACGGGTTTTGATCAGTACTTTGCTCTGAATATCAAACTCTTCACGACTGACAAAATCCATTTCTGCCAGTTTATTCTGAATAGCCTGTTTGGTTTTGCTTTCAAAAGTGTCTGCAAGGTTTTTCACACCTTGTGGCATGTTACTGGAGATCTGCTTGGCGATTTCTTCAATTTTTGCTGGGTTGATCATGGGCTGGCCTCTAAGCTTGATTATTGTCTCTATCTTACCTAAAGCGGTCACCGGTTAAAAGCGCTTGGGATCCACTTGAGCATTACGGTAAACTTAGCAGCTTATTGACTAAAGGTGATCACAGAATATGAAACTGAACCCGAAACAAGACGAAGCTGTAAAGTATATCAGCGGACCCTGTCTGGTACTGGCCGGTGCCGGCTCTGGAAAAACCCGGGTGATCACCAATAAAATTGCTTATCTGGTACAAAAATGTGAATACAAGGCGCGTAACATTGCGGCGGTGACCTTTACCAATAAAGCTGCCAAAGAGATGCGTGAGCGGGTGTCACAGACGCTGGGTAAACAAGAAGCCAAAGGCCTTTGGGTATCGACCTTCCATACGCTGGGGCTGGAGATCATCAAAAAAGAAGTCAAAACGTTGGGTTACAAGCCCGGCTTTTCCTTGTTTGACGATCAGGATACGAATCAGTTACTGGCCGAATTGACAGAAAAAGAGCTGGATCGTGACAAAGATCTGCTCAACCAGCTAAAAATGCAGATTGGCAACTGGAAAAATGAACTGATCCAGCCAGAGCGGGCGATCCGAGAGGCCAAAGAGGCACAAAAGGCATTATTTGCGCAGCTTTATGCCCGCTATCAGACCCAGCTTAGAGCATACAACGCGCTGGATTTTGACGATCTGATCATGATCCCCACCTTGTTGCTAAACAGTTCCGTCGAAGTACGCGAACGCTGGCAGGCCCGTTTTCGTTATCTGCTGGTGGATGAGTATCAGGATACCAATACCAGCCAGTATCAGCTGGTAAAGTTGTTGGTGGGCGAGCGCGCCCGCTTTACCGTGGTAGGGGATGACGACCAGTCCATTTATTCATGGCGTGGTGCCAAACCACAAAACCTGGTGCTGCTGAGCAAAGATTTCCCGGGGCTACGCCTCATTAAGCTGGAACAGAACTATCGTAGTGCCGGGCGGATCCTGAAAGCGGCGAATATTCTGATCGCCAATAACCCGCATGAATTCGACAAAAAATTGTTCAGTGAATTGGGTTATGGGGATCCACTGCGTTTGATTGCAACCCGAGATGAAGAGCATGAATCTGAGCGGGTCGTTGCAGAGATCATTTCGCACAAGTTTATGAAGCGGACCAGCTATCGTGATTACGCCATTCTGTATCGGGGTAACCATCAGGCAAGGGTGTTCGAAAAAGCCCTGATGGCGAACCGTATTCCTTATAAAATCAGCGGCGGTATGTCGTTTTTTGCCCGCAGTGAGATCAAAGACATCATGGCGTATTTGCGCCTGCTGGTAAATCAGGATGATGACAATGCTTTTTTGCGGATCGTCAACACGCCACGTCGTGAGATAGGGCCCGTTACCCTGGAGAAACTCGGCAGTCTGGCCAACGATAAACACATTAGCTTATTTGCCGCGTGTTTTGAGCCTGAGTTGCCACAACGCCTCAGTGGTCGCGGTCTGAATGCCTTGATGGGATTTGCCCGTTGGGTGGTTGAACTGAGTGACCGGGCAACCCGGGGAGACACACTCGAAGCGGTTAAAGACATGGTGCGAGAGATCAATTACGAAGCCTATTTGTATGAGTCATCGCCCAGCGCGAAAGCTGCCGAGATGCGCATGAAGAACGTCTCGGAACTGTATCGCTGGATCAGCGATATGCTGACCGGCGATGCGGATAATCCGCCCATGACTTTACCTGAGGTGGTTAGCAAACTGACACTGCGAGACATGCTGGAGCGCAACGAAGAAGAAGACGACAGCGATGCGGTGCAACTGTTGACGCTGCATGCCTCGAAAGGCCTGGAATATCCCCATGTCTTTATGGTCGGAATGGAAGAAGGGTTACTACCGCATCAGACCAGCATCGATGAAGACAATGTTGAAGAAGAGCGGCGTCTGGCGTATGTGGGCGTAACGCGTGCACAGCAGACGCTGACCATGACCTATGCCAAAAGCCGTCGTCAGTTTGGTGAGCAGATCACACCTGAGCTCAGCCGGTTTGTTCAGGAAATGCCGCAAGATGACATTCAAAGTGAGGGCAAGAAACCCGTACAGTCGCAGTCTGAACGTATGGAGAAAGGCCAGGCCAGGGTTGCGAATCTGCGTGCGATGCTGAAACGTTAAAGCGGCAGAGATTCGTGTGAGGAGGGCACTTCGCTTGGCTTAGTGCCCGATAAACTCTGTTGTTTACCAAAAAATAAACTCAGCCCGTGGCGTTCCAGTAAACTTCTGAAGTTCAGGATCGCAGGGCCTTTGGCGATGACCTGAATGGCTTTCAGGGCGGTGACTGCAAGGATCCCCTGCAATTGCACATCATAGCTGTTTTGTTGCAGCACCCGTTTGCTGAATGTTGAGCTGAGCAGCAGATATTTAAAATCAATATGGCTGAGCAGTGCCAGATCGCAGCGGTCTTTGGCAAAATCATTGAGACCTACGGCAATGCCCATGCTGCACAGCTCTTTGAGATTTTCGAGCTGCATGCTGGAGGCGTAGCGGATTTCGCTCTCATCAAACAACAGGCACAGGTGGCTGGTGCGTTGGCTCAATAATTGTTTCAGCTCTGCAAAGGTGGTGCTTTCGAGGATCGCACAGGAGCAGGCAAACAGCACATCCGCAGTTTGCGCTTTGGCTACGCGCCCGGCTTGTTCGAGTGCCTGACCCAGCAGCTGCATTTCTATTTTTAGCTGCTCATCTTTCGCCGCAGCAAATTTCTTAAGGATATCGAAACTGGTGCTGCCCAAAACCGGGTGTTCACCAAAGGCTTCGAGCATCACAATATGCTGACCATGGTTGGCCATATTGACAATCTCAGTGCTGCGAAAATGGATCGGCAGGGCACTCAGGTGATGATATTCCGTTTGTTTGCTTTGCGTGCTGGCTGCGCTGAGCAGTGGGTGATAAAACTCATAACGGCCACGACCGGCATTCTTAGCGTAGTACATGGCGGCATCGGCATCGCGGATTATCTCGTCGGTATCTTTGTAGTCTTTGTTGCTATAAGTAATACCAATACTGGCACCACTTTGCATGCACAGACCTTTCATGCAGAACGGCTGTTGCATGACTCTGATCAGGCGTTTCGCAACGTCTTCTGCTTGCTGGCGATCGCTCAGGTGATCCAGCAGGATCACAAACTCATCTCCCGCCAGGCGGGCTAATAAGTCGTGCTCACGAATGCATTCTGAAAATGCTTTACTGACCCAGATTAAAAACTGATCACCTGCCTGATGCCCAAGCTCATCGTTGATGTCCTTGAATTTATCCAGGTCGATAAACAGCACGGCAAAATTATTTTCCGGATAACGCTGATACTTTTGTAAGGTTTTTTCCAGCTGAGTCAAAAATAACAACCGGTTGGGCAGCGTCGTCAGCGGGTCATGGTGGGCATCATGATAGAGTTGCTGCTCAATCTTTTTCCTTTCCTCGATTTGCATCTGCAAATGTAAGTTGGTCTGGCGCAATTCTTTGGTTTTTTCTGCGACCCGATGTTCCAGTTCCAGGTTACTGGCCTTGAGTGCCTGGTTGGCGAGATGCGTTTGTAACACTGAGGCGATTTGATTCGAGACAAATGAAATTAATTCAACATCCTCGTGATTATATTCGTACTCATGGTTATATGCCTGGCAGGCAATGAGACCAATGACCCCTTTGGCAGTTTTCAGCGGTGCGCCCAGCCAGCTGGTTGCCGCGTTTTGTAGCTGATAATTGTCCGGGCGTTTGACGATTTCATTGTCGATCAATACCTGTGCCCGCTTGGTGTCTATCAGTTGACTGCGTTCAGTGGTGATCACTAACTCGCTGTAACCATTGGCAAATGGACGCGGTTTGTACTGAGTCATCTCATCCACGCTGTACGGGAAGCTGAGCCAGTCTGAGGCCTTGTCATGCAATGCGATAAACAGGTTATCAGCAAAGGTAATGGACCGCATGATCTGGTGAACTTGCTGGTATACATCGTCGATATCACTGAACTGAGTCGCCAGCTCCGCGATCTTAAAGAGGATTTGCTGGCGTTCCAGTGCCCGTTTACGTTGCTCTATTTCCGTATTCAGTGCCTCGTTACTCTGCATTAGAGCACGGGTACGAATTTTAACTTCAGATTCTAACAACTCGCGCTTTTTAACCCGTTCAATGGCGGTTGCCAGGTACAGGGACATGACTTCGAGTAATTCTACCTGCTGCTCACTGTAATGCTGATCCGGTGCATAGTTTTGTGACACCATGACGCCAATAATGGTTTTTTCGCGGAAAATAGGCACACCGACCCAGTGTTCAGCTTGAGTGCCGAGCGCTTTAAACAGGCCTTGCGCACTCATTTGCTCCATCTGCTGACGCTTGAGGTACAAAGTTTGTCGGTTCTTAAAAACGTAGCCCGTTATGCCCTGGCTGAAGTGATTTGCTTCATGCAGCGGCACTGAGATGCCGTCTTTTTCATCGACAAAATAAGACAGCTCCAGCCCCTGAGTGAACTGGTTTTGCAGCACAACATAAAAGCTTTTGCTCGGTAAGTATTGCTCTAAAATGCTATGGATAGCAGGATATAGCAGCGTCAACTCCGCAACTGTGCTGGCCTGCTCGGATAACTGGATCAGGGCATGCTGCAAGTGAGAGTGTTGTTTGTATTTTTTCAGCAAGGACTCTAAACGGTGGTTTTTCCGAGTCAGTTTGCGAACTAAGACGCTGGGATCTTCCAATGATGAAACCAAGAGTTGTTATTGTCTATTTATTGTTCTTATATTTTCATTTTTACAATGAGGGGTCAAGTGCAAAATTTTAATAACAATATGGTGATATTTGTCGTGAACTTTGCGACAAGAGGCGCCTATTGAAGGGGATGTATTACCATCCCCAAGCGATGATTATTTACTTAATCATAAAATCGATGGCTGCTGCAATCTCGTCATCGCTACAGTCCATACACGTACCACGAGGAGGCATGGCATTAAAGCCATTGATTGCGTGGTCTAGCAGTACGTCGTTGCCTTTAGCAAGACGTGGTGCCCAGTCATCAGCTGTTTTAGGTGCACCCAGTGCGCCCGTGCCATGACAAGCGAAACAGGAAGCTTGATATACTTGCTCGCCTGTACGTGGGCCTGTAGGGGCCGCTGCAGCAGTATCTTCGGCACCCGCCAAGTAGACCGAGCCGACAGGCTCAAGACGCTTTTTGATCGCTTCTTCAGTTAAAGAATTGTCGAATGGCTGTGCGATTGCCGCAGTAGATAGCAATAACAGTGCTGCTGAAAGTTTCTTCATTTACCTTGCTCACTTCAAATTGAACGTGATCTATCACGATGGATGACGGAATTAAGCCGATTATAACGTCACCAACTAATTTATAAAACGTAAACTTGATTATAAGCGACTAAAAAATAAAATTTATTGCGTTAGGGCAAAAAATCGCTGGGTTAAGTAAGGAGGAGTTTAGCTGTTCTGCTGCTTTTTTGAGCATGAAGCGCAGAGTAGGCGGCATGTCACCGCCTACCTTCGGCTTACGCGAACTCAAGTAGCTTTTGCACAGCCTTTTCAATGCCTGTGGATGCTTCACTGATAGAGCCTGCCAGCATATAGGCCGGTGTACTGATCACTTTGTGTGTATCATCGACCACGATATCAGCGACACCACAATTCACGTGGCTGGCCCCCAAGGCTTCAACTGCCTGAGCAGTGGCCTCATCATTGCCTATGGTAGCCAGCGTGCCTGCAGGATGGATATGACCAATCAGCGCAGGTGCAATACATAAATAAGCAATGGGTTTTCCGAGTTGGTTAAAAGCCTGACAACTTTCTTTGACTGCAGCCAGAACGCTGGATTGCGCACCTTTAAAAGCAAAATCAGAGAGGTTTTTGGCTACACCAAAGCCGCCGGGTAAGATCAGTGCGTCAAAGGCACTGGCATCGAGTGTATCCAGTGATGCCACGTCGCCACGGGCAATGCGTGCTGCTTCTACCCGAACATTGCGTTGCTCATCCTGCTCTTCGCCGGTGAGGTGGTTGATCACATGATGCTGCTCAATGTCCGGTGCAAAGCACTGATAACGGGCGCCCTGGCGTTCTAGGTGCAGCATAGTGAGTACGGATTCATGGATCTCAGCACCGTCAAAGACGCCACAACCGCTTAAAATGATCGCTACTTGTTTCATCGGGATCTCCTTTTAAGGTCTTTAAATTTCAATATATGCAATTTTGTCATTACGCTAGTAAGAAAAAAATATAAAGGATCTGCTTTGATCTTTGATCGTTTGTGTTAGTATACGCCTCCGCCTGAGGAAAAGCGGTGAATTTATAGCCACTCAATCACTGGCTGTAAACTGACTCCAAAGTCACTGTCCACAATCTTAGCTTAAAGCATATAAAAGAGTAAAAAGAAATTTCCTTTTATATTCATTGTTTTACATACCTATCCTAAATCTTTTTTTGAGATTTGGGCCGATAGCCCCTGTTTATCTACAAAGTTATCCACAGGCCATCCCCATTTTTCATGAGCCGTTTTGGATTGTATCAGACTCGTTTTATGCTCGCCCTTATGGCATGCTAACCCAGATTTAAAACTTCCAATTTTAGGATCCCAATAACTATGTCTCAGATCCCTGAAAACCCGCTGATCCTGGTCGATGGTTCGTCGTACTTATTTCGCGCGTATCATGCGCCACCGCACCTGACTAACTCAAAAGGAGAAGCCACAGGCGCCATCTATGGTGTCATCAACATGCTGAAAAGCTTGCTCAAGCAATATCAGCCCAGCCATATGGTGGTGGTGTTTGATGCCAAAGGGCCGACTTTCAGAAATGAGATGTACAGTGAATATAAAGCACATCGTCCACCCATGCCGGATGATCTGCGCACCCAGATCGCGCCGATCCACGATATTATTCGTGCCATGGGCCTGCCCCTGGTCAGTATTGAAGGGGTAGAGGCGGATGATGTCATTGGCACCTTTTCCCGTTTGGCGTCTGAGCAACAAAGACATGTGCTGATCAGCACTGGTGATAAAGACATGGCTCAGCTGGTCAATGAGCATGTGACTCTGATCAATACCATGACTAACACCATTTTGGACCCACAAGGGGTGGTGGATAAATTTGGCATTGGACCGGAATTGATCATCGACTATCTGGCGCTGATGGGCGACAAAGTAGATAACATCCCGGGCGTACCTGGCGTGGGTGAAAAAACGGCGCTGGCGATGCTTCAGGGGCTGGGGTCGATTGACGAGCTTTACGCTAACCTGGATAAAATTGCGGATCTGGGTTTCCGTGGCTCTAAGACCATGTCGAAAAAGCTGACCGAAAATGAAGCACAGCTTAAATTATCCTACGAATTGGCGACCATCAAGCTGGACTGTGAAGTTGAGCAGGACCTGGAACAGTTCAAGATCCAGGAGATGGATAAAGATCAGTTGATCGCGCTGTATGGACAGTGTGAGTTCAAACGCTGGCTTGCAGAGTTGCTGGATGGTCAAAGTGCACCAGAAACGGCCGCTGATACTGAACAAGCGTCATTGGTGACGCCACCGGTTGAGGTTGCGTATGAGACTATCCTGGAGCGAGCACAACTGGATCGCTGGCTGGACAAGTTACGTGACGCTGAACTGTTTGCCTTTGATACTGAAACCACCAGCCTGGACTATATGCAGGCTGAGCTGGTCGGCATGAGCTTTGCTGTTGCCGCAGGTGAAGCTGCGTATCTGCCGCTGGGTCACGACTATATGGGCGCACCTGAACAGCTGGATAAGGCGTTGGTGTTTGAGCTGATTGGTCCGATCCTGGCGGATCCTAACTGTAAAAAGGTCGGGCAAAACCTCAAATACGACAAAAGCGTATTGGCACGTGCTGGACTGGAGCTCAATGGTATTGCCTTTGACACTATGCTGGAGTCTTACGTCTTCAATAGTGTGGGCACGCGCCATGATATGGACTCGCTGGCACTGAAGTATCTGGGTCATAAAAATATCAGTTTTGAAGAGATTGCCGGTAAAGGTAAAAACCAGCTGACCTTTAACCAGATTGAGCTTGATAAAGCGGCGCCTTATGCCGCTGAAGATGCCGACATTACCTTGCGACTGCACCAGCACTTATGGCCGCAATTACAGCAACATCCGACGCTGGTTAGTGTCTTTGAAGAGATCGAGTTGCCCTTGGTCGGTGTATTGTCTGAGATTGAACGCACCGGTGTTAAAATCGACAGCAATATGCTGGCGCAGCAAAGTCACACCATTGAAACGCGACTTAAAGAGCTGGAACAGGAAGCTTTCGAACTCGCCGGGGAAGAGTTTAACCTCAGTTCTACCAAGCAGCTGCAGGCAATTTTGTTCGATAAACTTGAACTGCCCGTATTGAAGAAAACACCCAAAGGTGCCCCGTCGACAGCGGAAGAAGTCTTGCAGGAGCTGGCCCATGATTACCCGCTGCCGAAACTGATCATCGAGCACCGTGGTCTGGCCAAACTGAAATCGACCTATACCGACAAGCTACCTAAGATGGTTAATGCACAGACACAGCGTGTGCACACTTCGTATCATCAGGCCGTGACGGCAACAGGCCGACTTAGCTCGACGGATCCAAATTTGCAGAACATTCCAATCCGCAACGAAGCCGGACGTCGCATTCGTCAGGCCTTTGTGGCAGATCAGGACCATGTGATCATGGCGGCGGACTACAGTCAGATTGAACTGCGGATCATGGCACATCTGTCTCAGGATGCAGGCCTGCTGAAAGCGTTTGCTGAGGGCAAAGATGTTCACAGTGCAACCGCTTCAGAGGTTTTCTCTGTGCCGCTCGAAGACGTGACGTCAGACATGCGTCGCAAAGCCAAGGCGGTGAACTTCGGACTGATCTACGGCATGAGCGCATTTGGCCTGGCCAGACAGCTGGATATTCCGCGTCACGAAGCACAGCATTATATGGATAAGTACTTTGAGCGCTTCCCGGGTGTATTGGAGTACATGGAATCAACACGCGAGAAGGCAGCCGATCAGGGCTATGTTGAAACCCTCTTTGGCCGACGCTTGTATCTGCCTGATATTAAAGCTCGCAATGGTGCGCGTCGTAAAGCGGCTGAACGCGCTGCAATTAATGCCCCGATGCAGGGCACCGCGGCAGACATCATTAAAAAGGCCATGATCAAAGTGGCTCAGTGGCTGGCAACACAACAGGACTGTGACATTAAACTGCTGATGCAGGTACACGATGAATTGGTCTTTGAAGTTAAAGCCGACAAAGTGGCGCAGTTTAGTGAACATGTGTGTCAGCTGATGAGTGAAGCTGCCGAGCTGGATGTTCCGTTACTGGTAGAAGCTGACCATGGCGACAACTGGGAACAAGCCCACTAACCTCCCTCTTTGGTAAAAAAACACGGCCCCGGCCGTGTTTTTTATTGCTCAGATCCCAGTAATGGCGGGCCTTGCAAATGTATCTGGTGTAACTCAGAGGTAAAAATGCGCAGCCTGATGTTTAAAAAATATCAAATTGGCGCATAACTTGCTTTTGATGGTTTATTTCCCCCAAGTGATTTGCTACAGTGCGCGCGTCCTCTTCCTGTAGGACATCCTGTTGATGATGTATCTCTCCTAGTGAAGATACAGTGTATTGATAGCTTCTCCCCAGATTGCTATAACGGCTCGCAATGTGAATGGTGCGAGCCGATTTTTCTTTCTTTATTTCATCCCGGAATTTGCAAATAACCTCGCCAGAAGTCAGGCCATTATTAGGGACACCGCCATTGCATCTGTTCAAGATATACAGTTAATATGAGCGTTTTCATTCTCAAGGAATACGTCATGCTTAAACCTTTTCTTTTCTCTGTTCTTGGCTTGTCCGCTCAGTTTGCCCAGGCATGGCAACTGGATGCAACACACAGCGATGTGAGTTTTACCTCAATTAAGGCGGGTAGTGTTGCCGAAAACCACCATTTTAAACAACTGACAGGCTCTATTAATAAAGCTGGCGAGCTGGATCTGCGATTAGATCTGAGCAGCATTGAAAGCCTTATCCCAATTCGCAATGAGCGCATGCAAAAAATGTTGTTTAACGTGGCTAAATTTCCTGAAGCGCAGATCACGGCGAATGTCAGTCAGCATTTAAAAGCGTTAAAGCCGGGTGTGCAGATCCTTCGTAAAGTGCCCGTTACGCTTGCTTTGCATGGCCAGGTTGCGACATTGAATGTTGATTTGGTGGTCAACAAAGGTGCTCAGCAACTTCAGGTGACCCCATTGCGTGCCGTACTGATCAACAGCCGCGATTTTGGTCTGGATGTAGGTATCGAAGCGCTGCGCAAGGTTGCCGGCCTGAATACCATTGCTACTGCGGTACCTGTCACGTTTAACCTGGTGTTCAGTGAGTAAGACTGAGGCGCTGATCGAGCATTATGTTACGCAGCATGCCCCAACCGGGCGCTGGCATGCGGATGAATGTGGCGTCGGCGCGTTTGAAATTGATGCACAAGGTCGCTGGTTTCACGACGGCGCGCCGATCAGCCGAGCAGGGTTGGTCAGGCTGTTCGCCAGTGTGTTGTGTTATGAGAAGGGCCAGTACCTGCTCAAATCACCCGCTGAAACGTGCCCGGTAAAAGTCGCTGATAGCCCCTTTGTGATTGTGAGCTGGCAGTATTGCGACCTGGCGCCAACCTTGGGCTTGTCGACGACTTTAATCGCACAGGATAATCTGGGCCGGTTATGGCCTGTTTGCAGCGAGTTTCCCTTGGTGCTTAAACCCTATCAGGGTCAGCCAGTCCCGTATTTGATGCTCAACTATGGTTTGTCTGCACGCATTAGTCGTTCGGTCTATTATCAATGGGCTGAGTTGGCTCAGTCTCGCGGTGACGAGTTTGTGTTGACGTCGGCAAATACGTCATTTGTGATTGGCTAGGCTACGTCAGGGACGTAGCCTGTGAGTCTATTAAGCCGATGGGGTATCCTGCTCTGCTTCTTCTTTGACGTATGGCCCCAGGAACCAGTCGTCCAGCTGCCAGGCTAGTTCTTTGAGCCCCAGACCTTTGAGCGACGAAAACGCATGAACGGTGATATCGGCATTGAGCTCTGCCAGTGCTTTGCGTACCTGTAGTACCTCTGCTTTACGCTTACCTTGCTTGAGTTTATCGGCTTTAGTTAACAGCGCCAGCACCGGAATGTCGCTACCAGCGGCCCAGTTGATCAAGTCCATATCCAGGTCTTTCAGTGGGTGACGGATATCCATCAACACCACGATACCTTTCAAACTCTGTCGTTTTTGCAGGTATTCGCCCAGTGATTTTTGCCATTTCTTTTTCATTTCAAGCGGTACTTTTGCAAAGCCGTAACCGGGTAGGTCAATCAGGCGCTTGTCTTCGTCCAGCGAGAAAGTATTAATGAGCTGAGTACGGCCCGGCGTTTTACTGGTCCGTGCCAGTTTCTGATCAGTCAGAGCATTCAGTGCACTGGATTTTCCCGCATTGGAGCGTCCAGCAAACGCTACTTCAATACCGGTATCGGCGGGTAAACGGGAAATATCTGGGGCACTCGTTACAAACTGAGCACGGTTATACGGCATGCGGGATTTTAGCACTTCGACTCCTCAAGGGGATTGATCTCATTATTGTCTATTTTATTATACTTGGTTGCTAAAGCAAAAGCCGATAAAATCTTCACCCTGGGTGAGTTTTTACGCTATGCCCTGGATGGGAAACTTAATCCAGGTCAAATCCCTATAATTTATGGGCTTAATGTGAGCAGAAAACGTGCCAGAGAAATTAATATCGTGTAGAATGTAGCAATTGCAACGTAAAACTCGAGTCCGTTGACTTTGGCTGTGCCAATTAGTGCACATTTAGCAAGCTTGGTCAGTCGGTCTCAAATAAGATTTGCCCACGCAGTAAAAGAAACGAGGCTTTTTCGGCTGGGGTCAAAATTACAGGGTCGGAAACAGAGAATTTACCATGAAAAAAATAGCATTAACTTTAACTATGTTGCTAGGGTCCTTGTCAGCCAGCAACGTCGCGGCATTTGATGGCGATGCGCAAGCCGGTAAAGCAAAAGCTGCAACCTGTGCGGCGTGTCACGGTCCGGATGGCAATGCTCCTGTTACTATGTATCCGAAAATCGCCGGCCAACACGCCGACTACCTTTATAAGCAACTGAAAGAGTTCAAGCTAGGTATGACGTCTGGTGGTAAAGAAGGGCGTATGGATCCTGTGATGAGCGGTATGGCAATGCCACTGTCTGATCAGGACATGAAAGATCTGTCTGCATACTTTGCGTCTCTGCCAATGTCTTCGGGTACTACACCAGAGGATGTGGTAGAAGTTGGCCAGAAGCTTTACACTGCCGGTGATGCTGAGCGCGGTATTCCGTCTTGTGCAGCGTGTCACGGTCCACGTGGTAACGGTACGTCACTGTCCAAGTTCCCGAAAATCTCATTCCAGCACCCTGAGTACATCAAGGCACAACTTGAAAAGTTCCGCAGTGGCGATCGTAACAACGATCCAAACGGTATGATGAGCGATATCGCAAAGAAACTGACTGACAAAGACATCGAAGTATTATCTAAGTACTTGGGTGGCCTGCACTAAAGTCGTATAGACGAAAAACTAACCCAGTGTAAACGTTGGGTATTGTAAAAAAGGCAGCAACTGAGCTGCCTTTTTTTGATCTTGGATTGTGAGATATATCTCAGTGATGATGTAGGATATGTACCTATACGATCTGTACGACTTGACTTAATTTCATTTTGTGTTCAGTTGTAACCTATTGTAATAAAATTGATTTGATGTTGTTTCAAAATATTCAGGTAATAATTTTGTTATTGTTTAGTTGTAACTGTTTCAGATCGGCGTAGATTATTCGTTGTCGCCAGATAATACAAAAACAGGGACAATTCGTATCGGAAGCGTCGGTGGCAGAGTTAAGTATTCAGTTGTGAATACACAGGATGATTAAGAAAGCGTCAGGAAGACCGACAATAAAAAATGCATTGGAAGTTTGATAACAATAACAATATGGAAAGTGTTCACGGAAGTGACAACAAAAACAAAACGGAAGATACCACAATAAAAATAACAATGACTTAAAAGTCGAAGGGAGAAGTGTCCAGTTTGTGACGCTCAGATTAGTAAGCGGTAGAGAGCAATCTCTGCCGCTTTTTTATTTTTTCGTGCATATTTGTTCACTAATTGATTGCTGTTACAATACAGCCTTTAAGGCATTTCGGTTTATCTCAGTTGCAAAATCCTCAGTCATGGCGTTGTGGCCTTTGTGAAGGCGACTCACTGACGCATTACCATCAGGACAAATTTAGAGACTACTGGCAGTGTCAGCGCTGCAAGCTGGTATCTGTCTCCCCCGAACAGCGATTGAGCGCTGAGCAGGAAAAAGCCATTTACGACAGCCATGAAAATAGCCTGACGGATCCAGGTTACAGACGGTTTTTATCCCGACTGGCTGAGCCCTTGTGTGCCCGCTTGCCAGCTGCGCAATCCGGGCTGGACTTTGGCTGTGGTCCGGGCCCTTTACTGGCAAAAATGCTGACCGAGGCGGGACACCGGATGGCCGTCTATGATTTATACTATGCCGATGATCCCAAAGTGCTGGACCACCAATATGACTTTATCACGTGTACTGAAGTGATTGAGCATCTGGCTCAGCCAGGCACGGTGCTGCGCAGGCTGTTAACCATGTTGAAACCTGGTGCGCCTTTAGCATTGATGACTAAACTGGTGATAGATCAGGCACGCTTTGCAACCTGGCACTATAAAAACGATCAAACCCATATTGCGTTTTTTAGCCGGGAGACGTTTGCCTATATTGCAGAGCAATTTAATACCCAGGTTGAAGTGATCGGCAATGATGTCATCATTTTGACTAAGCGATAGCGAAGAATGAGTAAAGACTAGTATGACGAGAAAGAAAAAATCCCGTAAAGTGGGTAATATAGGTACTCCCAGACTCAGCAAAGAAAAGCTGCAGGAGCTCAGAGCACTGAAAGATCAGCGTTCTAAAAAGCATAAGGGTAAAAAGCCTGGATCGCGTAATGCACAGGAAGCCAAAGTGGAGGAGAGTCAAACCACGGGCAGTAAAAAGGATCCGCGTGCGGGCAGTAAAAAGCCTGTTGCGCTGGTCCCTCAGTCTCAGCAGCCAAGTCAGCCGAAGTTAAATCGTGACCTGAAGCCTCAGGTGGAGCTGAAGAAAGTGGCGCAGGTGACATTAACACCAGAAGAAGAGCTGCGACAGCTGGAAAATGATGAGCGCCTGATGGCGCTGTTAGAGCGTCATGAGCGTGGTGAGCTACTGACGGGCAAAGATGCCAAGTACTTCAATAAGTCGGTGGCTCGTCACCAGGCGTTATGTGAGTTACTGGGCATTGATGATGAGTTTGAAGAAGCCGATATGGCTCAGGAAGATGAGCTGGATCAGTGGATGAGCAATGATCTGGCTGATGAGTGGTTAACAGACGAAGACGAGGAGCGTTAAACTATGTGGATAGCCGCGATTGTGGTAGGCGCGTTGATCATTGCCGGTTTGGCCTTTTATGCCGGCAAGCTGCTGTGGCAGCTGAAAGTTCAGAAAGACACGATAGCAAAATTGCAGCAGGAGCAAAAAGAGAAGCTGGCGCGTTCTCGTCAGGAACGAAATGCTAAGCTATCCGATAGTATCAACCTGATCGCCAAAGCGATGCAGCAGAAACAGTGTGAGTACTCAGAGGGCTGTTTGCGAGTGTGGGTACTGATGTCTCAGTACAGCTTTGATGAGGAAATTGAGCTGAGTCAGAGTTACCCGGGTGTGCATGAAATGTACGAAGAAGTCAAAGAAATGCCAACCCATGAAGCGCGTAAAAAATACAGCAAGAAAGAGATCTACAAAATGGATGCGCAGCGCTGGCGTGCTGAAGAGCGTCTTGAAGCACAGATCCTGGAAGACTGTGAAAAGCTACTGAGTCGTTTTAAGCCCTTACCGGGCAGTGAAAACGTGGTCTTTCAGTAGCCATATGCTTCACTGGGAGCGCGCAGTGCGCTCTGCTTGCAAGGTGGCGGGTGAAAAACCCGTCACCAACATAGTGCCCGTTAATACCAGCACCATCCCGCCTAATGTATTGAGCCCAACCTGCTCGTCTAATATCAAATAGCCCCAGATGATCCCAAACAAGGGGATTAAGAAAGTAACCGATAGCGCAGAAGCCGCGCCTACCTCTGAAATTAATCGAAAATATAATAAGTAAGCAATGCCGGTACAGATCACGCCCAAGGCGAGTACAGCAGAGATCTCTGTACTATCTGGCACCGCCCGCATGGGTATGAAAGGAAGCAGTGGCAGTAGCCAGACGACGGCGGCCCACATGCTGCCATGGGCATTATCAAATGCGGGGATCTGGGGCGCATTTTTAGCATAGTTGCTCGCAACCCCGTAACTGACTGCGGCCAGTACACCTGCCAGGACGGGCCAAATTAGCTTTTCTGAAATAAGTGTCTGGTCCCAGCCAACTAAGATGACAACGCCGCATATCCCCAGCACCATGCCGATCACGGATTTGATAGAAAGGGGTGTTCGGTGCCAGAAAAAAGCGATTAAGGCGCCCCAGATGGCCGCCGTGGCGTTCAAAATGGCTAACATAGAAACCGTCAGGGTTTGTGCCGCATAGGCAAAGAGCACGAAGGGCAGTGCGGTATTGAGCAAACCCAAAATAAAATAGTGACGGGCGTGGGCGCGAAAGTGCAAATATTGCTTCAGATATAAAGCTATCACGAGCAACGCCAGTGCGGCAAAGCTCACTCTGAATTCAATTAAATAAGCAGGGCCAAAGGTCGGCGCGGCAATGCGCATAAACAAAAATGAACCGCCCCAGATTGCTGCTAAACAGATCAAACGTAAAAAGCTGGTTAAAGGCATAAGGTTCCCTTTTACAGAGCCAGTCTGCGAATGAGAGAAGTGATAGTCTTAAAGTGACCGAACAGACGCCCTAATGCAATGAGAAATACAGAGTGAGTTCTGAAAGTGGCCAGGTGAGGGCTTGGAGGAGGTAAGACACGCAGGAGCACATTGGCCCCTGCGTAAACGGGCTTACAGGCCCAGTTTCTTTTCCAGATAGTGGATGTTTGTGCCACCGTTTTGGAAGTTTTCGTCCGCCAGAATTTTCTTGTGTAGCGGGGTATTGGTTTTAATACCGTCAATCACAAGTTCATTCAAAGCGTTACGCGCTCGGGCAATGGCCACGTCACGGTTTTCACCGTAAGTGATCAGCTTACCGATCATTGAGTCGTAATGCGGCGGGACTGTGTAATCAGCATAGATATGGCTGTCCCAGCGAATGCCCAATCCACCGGCTGGGTGGAAACGTGTGATCTTGCCTGGAGACGGAATGAAACTGTCCGGATCTTCAGCATTGATACGACACTCAATCGCATGGCCGCGGATCACAACGTCATCCTGAGTGATAGACAAGGGTTGACCCGCAGCAATTTTCAGCTGCTCTTTGATTAGGTCGACGCCAGTCACCATTTCAGTCACCGGGTGCTCTACCTGGATACGCGTGTTCATCTCGATGAAGTAGAATTCACCATTTTCATACAAGAATTCGAAGGTACCTGCACCGCGATAGCCGATCTCAATACATGCACGCGTACAACGATCACCAATGAACTTACGCATTTCTGCAGTAATACCAGGTGCCGGCGCTTCTTCCACAACCTTCTGGTGACGACGTTGCATTGAACAATCGCGCTCACCCAGGTGGATAGCATTGCCTTGTCCGTCAGCCAGTACCTGTACTTCGATGTGACGTGGGTTTTCAAGGAATTTCTCCATGTATACCATGCCATTACCAAAGAACTGTTGGGCTTCAGTTTGCGTCAGTGCGATTGAGTCAAGTAGCTCTTCTTCAGAGCGTACAACACGCATACCACGACCACCACCGCCACCGGCAGCTTTGATGATCACCGGGTAACCGATACGCTTAGCGATCTGTACGTTGCGCTCATTGTCATCCGTTAGCGGACCATCTGAACCTGGTACACAAGGGACGCCTGCTTTACGCATTGCTTCAATCGCTGACACTTTATCACCCATCAGACGAATGGTATCGCCCTTTGGACCGATAAAGATAAAGCCGCTCTGTTCAACCTGATCGGCAAAATCTGCATTCTCAGACAGGAAGCCGTAGCCTGGGTGAATGGCAACGGCATCAGTAACTTCAGCTGCAGCAATGATGCGTGGAATATCCAGGTAACTTTCACTGGCGGCGGGTTTACCAATACAAATGGTTTCGTCTGCAAGTAGCACGTGTTTGAGGTCACGGTCGGCAGTCGAATGGACCGCAACTGTTTTAATCCCCAGCTCCTTGCAGGCACGCAATACGCGAAGCGCAATTTCGCCTCGGTTTGCAATGACTACTTTATCTAGCATAGTGTTAACCTTCCAGGGGCATTATTCGATGATGAACAGAGGTTGATCGAACTCAACCGCGTCGCCATTCTCAAGCAGGATCGCCTTCACAACACCGGCTTTATCAGCTTCAATTTGGTTCATCATCTTCATCGCCTCAACGATACACAGGGTGTCACCTACGTTGACTTGTGAGCCTACTTCTACGTACGGAGCAGCCGTTGGTGAAGAAGCTGAGTAGAAAGTACCAACCATAGGTGACTTCACCTGATGGCCAGCCGGCGTGTTGTTTGCTGCTGCCGGTGCTTCTGCGGCTGGCGCAGCTGGTGCTGCTACTGGTGCTGGGGCCGCTGCTGCTGCTGGTACTGAGTACTGCTGTGGCTGAGCAATAACCGGTGCGCTGCTGTGACGATTGATACGTACAGACTCTTCACCTTCGGTGATTTCCAGCTCTGCAATGCCTGATTCTTCTACTAATTCGATAAGTTTCTTGATCTTGCGAATATCCATAACTTGACCCGCCTGTTAGTTAATTTGAGTTATCTTGTTTGCGCAGCTTGGCTACGGCGGCCATCAATGCCGCTTCGTAGCCCAGCGCACCTAATCCACATATTACCCCCTGCGCCACATCCGAAAAGTAGGACTTGTGACGAAAGGGCTCGCGTGCATAGACATTTGATAAATGCACTTCATAAAACGGGATGCTGACGCTCAATAAGGCATCTCTCAGCGCAATACTGGTGTGCGTAAATGCCGCCGGATTGAAAATGATGCAATCAACACGATCATATTGTGCGTGAATATGATCGATCAGCTCGGCTTCGCTATTGCTTTGAAAGTGACTCAGCTCAACATCGTAATTTACTGCGCTCTGCGTGAGGTCCTGCATGATGTCTTTTAAGGTCCGGGTGCCGTACTTATCCGGCTCACGTCGGCCCAGCATATTCAGGTTTGGGCCATTCAGGACTAAAATCTTTAAATTTGTAGACATAATGCATGAAATTCCTTTATTTAGAAAACAAAGCGACTTTTATTAGCAAAGACCTTGTTAACTTAAGCGTATGCACAGTAAATAGCAAATATTTCTCACGTTCGCGAACTATTATAGAGAGTTCAAGGTAAATAGCAGCAAAATACTGGTCTAATCAGCATAAGAAGAGACGAGACACAGAGGCAAATCTTCAGGCCTCTGTGTCTGGATAGCGGAACACTCGCTAAAAAGGCAGGTTACAGGACGTATTGACGTACTTTTTCCAGATGTGCGGCGAACTCGTCAGCGTCCTGGAACCCGGTAACACGCAATTCGGGGATCTCATTGCCCTGCGCGTCAAAGAACAAAATACTGGGCAGACCGAACACGGTAAACGCTTCCATGATCTCTATGGTGGTGTCGTTACTTTCGGTCAGGTCGAGTTTTAAGGTATCGAAGTAGGCAAACTGGGTCTGTACCTGCTCAGTTGGGAAAGTGTATTTTTCAAACTCTTTACAGGCCACACACCATTCTGCATACAGATCCACCATGGCAATTTTACCTTTGCTGTTGGCTTGCTCGATTGCAACGTTCAGTGCAGCCAGGTCGTCCAGCAGTCGGAAATCTTGCTTGTCTTCATTCTGCGCAATGCTGACCGGGGCGGTGTTAGTGTCCGGAAAAACCACGCTTCTTGCGGTGAGTAAGCCGACGACAAACAAGCTGGTTGCCATTGCCCAGAGTACAGTTTTACCTTTACCTTGTGCCTGTCCACTTTGCCAGTGATGCAAATACAGAGCGGTTGCAACTGCCAGCACTGATGCCATGCCCAGAATAATGTTAAAGTCGAGGATCCGCTCAAGCAGGATCAAAGGTACAAACAGCATGACAAAACCGAACAGGGTTTTAACCTGATCCATCCAGCCCCCGGCTTTAGGCAGTAGCTTACCACCTGAGGTACCAAGCAACAGTAGCGGCAGACCCATACCCAGACTTAGCGCGTACAGTGTCAGGCCGCCCACCATAAAGTCGCCACTTTGAGCAACATAAAGCAGGGCTGCAGACAAAGGGGCCGTGGTACATGGTGAGGCAATCAAGCCTGACAACACACCCATGGAGAACACCCCGACATAGTTGCCGCCACTTTGCTGATTACTGATCTCAGTCAGCTTGCTCATCATGGAGCTGGGTAGTTTGATTTCGTACCAGCCGAACATCGCAAAGGCCAGTAACACAAACAGTAAACTAAAGCTTATCAACACCGCTGGATGTTGCAGATAGCCCTGCACCTGGCCACCAAAATAGGCTACGACCAGACCCAGCGCCGCATAAGTTACCGCCATACCCTGAACATAAACAAAAGACAGGCTAAAGGCTTTTTTAGTCGACAGATGTTGTTGTCCGGCGATCAGGCTAGACAGGATTGGAAACATCGGGAAGACACAAGGTGTAAATGCCAGACCCACGCCAACCGCAAAAAAGACCGCCAGGTTGGTGAGTAGTGATTGCTGTGCAAGACGTTCAGTGAAGCTCAGGTCGTCGTCATTACCAGAGGAGACATCCGGCTGGCTGGTTGCTTTGGTGGCGGGTGGGGTTGCATCATCATCGGCACTGACTAAGGCCGTTAAAGGGACAGTAATCACTTCTGGCGGGTAGCATAGCCCCGCTTCGGCACAGCCCTGGTAACGTATTTTGACTACTGCACCGTCTGTGATATTGCTGAGTCGGGAGATCACCGCAAACTGGTCAAAGTACACTTCGGTTTTACCAAAAAACTCATCTTCTATCATTTCACCCTGGCTGTATTCGGGTACAGTGATGTCAGCGCCTTTGGCAATGATCTCCAGTTTCTTCTTATATAAGTAGTAGCCGGGGGCTATATCCCAGCCGGTAAAGAGCACTTTGCCCTGTTGATCGAAGTCAAATTTAAATGCCTCATCGACCGGTAAAAACGTTTGCTGCTTGGGCGCCAGTAAGCTATCTAGCACAGTGGCATTGCCAGCTGCCTGAATGGCAGGGCTCATCAGCATAAATAGGCTGATAAAAACGGCCAGTATGCCGCTGGGTAAAAAGTGCGTCAGCATTCGCATTAATTCAGTACCTCATCAATCCAGTTAAAATAGTCCCGTGATCCTGCACCAACCTCGATGACCTGTATTTCAGGTACATCATAGGCATGCAGGCGGTGAATGGTCTCCATAACAGCAGTGACAAAGTCAACATGGGTTTTTATCATCAACTTGTACTCGCTGTCCTGAGTAACCTCGCCCTGCCACATATAAATGGACTCAACGCTTGGCAAAATGTTCACACAGGCTGCTTGTTTATTTGTCACCAACTGCCGGGCAATATCACGCGCCTGAGTTTGTGTGCCACAGGTCGTCATGACCAATCGGTAAGGCGTCGCCATGGTTATCCTTTCACTTGAGCTAAATTTGCTCTAGTGTAACTAAACATGCTGGGTATCCCAAGCGCTTCACCTGCTCTTTCATCGCATTGGTCGCGTACTTTACAGTGCCAGATGCACGGGCTTGAAATAAGACCCGAGGACCCATACATCTATTTCAGTTATTTTGGAGATCTTATGTTTAAAGTCCTTTTTCTACTCTTTATTGTTATTCCTATCGCTGAAATAGCCCTGTTATTGCAAGTTAGTGACGTCATTGGCGGATTTGCCACGTTGGCGTTGGTGATCCTGACGGCGGTATTGGGCGCACGCCTGGTAAAACAACAAGGTCTGGGAGCCTATGCAAATGTGCAGCAACAAATGGCACAAGGCCAGCTGCCTGCCAGCGATTTGTTTGCCGGGATCTGTGTGATCATCGCCGGTGTGCTGCTGATGACTCCGGGTATTATGACCGATGTGCTGGGCTTTATGCTGCTCACACCTGCCATTCGTCAGAAGCTGGCAAAGGCCCTGTTGCAGCGTGCTACGGTGCAGGTGCAAAGTGGTGGCATGTTCAACCAGCATTCGGCACAGCAGGAACAGCAGTTCGACCCGTTTGCTGGTCGTACTTCTGCTCATGTGCAGCCTGAACGGGGCGAAGGGAACACCACATTAGAAGGCGAGTTTAAGCGCAAGGACTAAAAAAATTGAAA
>NZ_AHCD03000025.1 GCF_000238295.3 Pseudoalteromonas rubra | reverse complement strand
ACCCGATGTACAAAAAACATTGCAACAGACGGTAAACAGCAAGCGGTCAGAATGCAAAAGAGCGATGGGTATTGTTTAGATGGTAATCGTCTGCTCCTGGTCAGTGGCACTTATGGTGCGGCAAACAGCACCTATCGTACTGAGCTGTCTAACTTTATGACCATTAAAGCAATCGGTACAGATAGCAGTAACACCGGACCTAAAGGCTTTATTGTTGAATCCAAAGATGGTGATACAAAATATTACGGCGACACGTCGTTAAGCAATGACAGTGATGCGTTTGTCAAGCCGGCTGGCAGCTCAGCGAAAGGGGCACACACCTGGGCACTGAAGCAGGTCAGTGATATTTTCGGCAATAAAATTACCTATCACTACACCACCAATACCAGCCTTGGCTACCACCTGTTGAACTACATTTCTTACGGAAAAGTCAAAGTTGACTTTGATTACACCGACCGTAATACCCGCCAATATGGTTATGCCCATGGGGGTAAGGTCGCGAATGTAAAACGCATCTCGGGGATTGAGGTCACACGCGG
>NZ_AHCD03000024.1 GCF_000238295.3 Pseudoalteromonas rubra | reverse complement strand
ACCCGATGTACAAAAAACATTGCAACAGACGGTAAACAGCAAGCGGTCAGAATGCAAAAGAGCGACGGGTATTGTTTAGATGGTAATCGTCTGCTCCTGGTCAGTGGTACTTATGGTGCGGCAAACAGCACCTATCGCACTGAGTTGTCTAATTTTATGACCATTAAAGCAATCGGTACAGATAGCAGTAACACTTGTTTGGTTGTTTTGGCTCTGAGCTGTTGTTCAATCTTTTACAGGCAGGAAGCACTTTATGATAAACGCATCACCGCCTTGTGCCTGTTTGGTCATTAATTCTCGTGTACTTCTATAGATGAAGTTTAATCTATTATTAATTATTTGTTCATTTTCCCGGTTTGGGTATAATCTCGGATTGAATTTTATTCAGAGAGATTGTCTTTTGTTGTGCTAAGGCAAATAAAATCAGTCAGGGATTTTGGAAAATATGAAAACGATAATACAAATAATAAGCTTGTTATTTCTGTTTTCCTCACTGGCACAGGCGAGTGTTGCACAGTCGCCCAGTGTCTATGAGGATAGCTCGGGAAATATCTATATTCAGTCGCCTAAGCAGTTTGTTTTAATTGCCGGTGACATTAATCTGCCTTTACACGTCTACCCCACCATGGGGTTGCTCAAACTAAGATACAGTAACGGCCAGTGGACCCGTGAAGTACTCTCTGAATCACAGTTTAGAGCCATAGAATCTCAGTTGCAGCTGAGCGCCTCGCTGACAGAGCGTTTGCGCTGGCAAGACATAGATGGTGACGGTATCAGAGATTATGTACTTTTCACTGATGCATCCTCCTACCATGATGCGAGCCTCATTTCGGTTGGCACTAAGTCGGGCGCGATCCGTGCACTTAAGCTGCCGTCGGGCACCAATCTGGCTAACAACTATCAACTTACAGATGTTAACGGTGATGGCCGGCTGGATGTGAAGTCGGGCTCTGAGGTTTTCCTGGCATCGGCAAATGGTACTTTCTTATACACCGGGCAAGGCGCAGTAGAGCCAGCCAGCAAAATAGATACCACGGCAGGCAGCTTTAGAGTGGATGAAACGGGTCAGGCAACCTACACAGTACCCGTGACCTTACCTAAGGGTCCTGGTGGCATCACACCGTCAGTTTCTATCTCTTATAGCTCTGCTGCGGGCGTCGGTAATGCCGGGTATGGGTGGAATGTCGCAGCCGCTTCTGCCATTACCCGATGTACAAAAAACATTGCAACAGACGGTAAACAGCAAGCGGTCAGAATGCAAAAGAGCGACGGGTATTGTTTAGATGGTAATCGTCTGCTCCTGGTCAGTGGTACTTATGGTGCGGCAAACAGCACCTATCGCACTGAGTTGTCTAATTTTATGACCATTAAAGCAATCGGTACAGATAGCAGTAACACTGGACCTAAAGGCTTTATTGTTGAATCCAAAGATGGTGATACAAAATATTACGGCGACACGTCGTTAAGCAATGACAGTGATGCGTTTGTCAAGCCGGCTGGCAGCTCAGCGAAAGGGGCACACACCTGGGCACTGAAGCAGGTCAGTGATATTTTCGGCAATAAAATTACCTATCACTACACCACCAATACCAGCCTTGGCTACCACCTGTTGAACTACATTTCTTACGGAAAGGTCAAAGTTGACTTTGATTACACCGACCGTAATACCCGCCAATACGGTTATGCCCATGGGGGTAAGGTCGCGAATGTAAAACGCATCTCGGGGATTGAGGTCACACGCGGCGGTGAGGCATACCGTTATTACAATATCAATGGTGATGGCAGTAAACATGACTACATTGACAGCATTCAGGAATGTACCTCATTCAGTGCTGACAAGTCATGTAAATACGCACTTACGTTTAATTATAAAAAAGACACCAGCGATGTTGGGTTTGCTGTCGCGGCAAACCAAACTTCAGGAATAAGAACAACGACCCTACTGACCGATTTTAATGGCGATGGTCGCTCAGACTTCTTATATACCAACAGTACGGGCAAAGTACTGAGCGTTAAGATCGCGGGTCATGATACAGATGTGATCACCTCAAACCTGAAGTCGGTTAATGATTTTAAACTGGCAGATGTGAATGGCGACGGTTATACCGATATTATCTATGCACAAACGTCAGGCTCGACAACCAAGTGGTATGCAAAGGCCTATCAGCCTGCTACGCAAACGGTGTCGGATATGATCTGTGATGATGGCGTACAGCCTTACGGTGCAGAGCTGATGCACGCCGATTATTTGGAGCAAGTCCAGTCGGCAGAGACCGTAAGTAGCGAAGCGTTTTCCCAGCCAGCCAGCCTGAGCCGCACGCAATTGCAGGGCAGAGGCATTTGTTATCCGCATGAGTACGTTGAAAGACTTTCCTTCAGCTCGGCTGTGGCGCTTACTCCGGGGTATTCAAGCTCCACGATGTTTGTTGATATTGACGGTGATGGCTTGTCTGACTGGTTATCCAGCTATGGCAGAAAGCTGGCCTATCGTAAGAACATAGAATCCGACAACGCCCTGGGCCGGGACTATGGTGCACTTGATTATTTCTATGAGTTTAGCACTGCAGACTTTTCTCCGGATCGGAACAACGAAGGGTGCTATTCATCTCATTCAATAGAGCGTAAATTCACCAAAAGTGCGGATATTAACGCAGATGGTGTGTCCGACTTTATTGTCAGGTTGAAAACGACTTACAGTCCACGCTATCAGGGAGTGCCTGGGTGCTCTACAACCGCCTACAAAGACAAACTATTATTGAGTAAAGGCACTGATGAATATAGTAAGTTCGACTATGACTTCAGTGGTGTGGAAGACATTCGGTTTGCAGACTTAAATGGTGATGGCCTGTCTGATCTGGTGTTTGCTAAAGACAGTGGCTGGCAATATCGCCTGGGCACAGGCAATGCAGCCGCGCCGTTACAGTCGGCAAAAAGCTTGTCGATCCTCTCTGCAAAAATGGGCACTGAGAGTTACCGTGGGAATGTTCACTTTGCGGATGTAAACCAGGATAACATTGCTGATATCATCGCACTTAACCATACCCGCGTTGTACTGCGGGAGGGATATTGCCGCTGGGTAGGGGATGGCCAGCCCCATGGTATTGAACCTGAAGTGCCTGCGTTAGCAGAGGAAGTGACAACCACGTCATGGCGCAATTGTGGTACGGGCTATATCTGGGTTGACACAACCTATACCGATGGGATGCAGGCCACTGTCTGGACAGGGAAAACAACCAGCGCCACGAGTATTGGCTACACGGAAATCAAACTGGGCAGTGGTTTAAGAGGGACAGCCCACACGCTTAAAATTGGTGACATAGATGGTGACGGCCTGGTTGATGTGTTGCGCAGCAGTACGGCTGCCACGTCCAATGCGACCTTTGCGCACTATCGTAATACGATGCTGAGCGCCAGTGTAGCCTCACATAAGCTGACCAAGGTCACCACAGGTTTCGGTGTTGAAACCGACATTAACTATAAGAAGATATCAGACAGCGCAGTGTACACCCATTTACCGGCGTTTAATACCTTAGGTAAGGTGAATGCGAACTTCTTCTCACCAAAATTTGGTATGTGGCTGGTGAGCAGTGTCTATTCAGATTCTAATGGCAGTGGTTCATCGGCCCAGCAAGTGGGTGTTAAATACAAATACTCCGGGTTTAAGATTGATAAACTGGGTCGCGGGCCACAGGGCTTCTATGAAATAGAAACCACAGATCCGCAAACGAACATCAAAACAACGACGCGCTATCATCAGAGCTGGCCACTGACGGGTAAGCCTCAGTTCACCAAATCTTATGCCATCCGACAACGCCCTGGGCCGGGACTATGGTGCACTTGATTATTTCTATGAGTTTAGCACTGCAGATTTTTCTCCGGATCGGAGCAGCCAAGGGTGTAACTCATCCTATTCAATAGAGCGTAAATTCACCAAAAGTGCGGACATTAACGCAGATGGTGTGTCCGACTTT
>NZ_AHCD03000023.1 GCF_000238295.3 Pseudoalteromonas rubra | reverse complement strand
GGCTCAGAGACTCGCTCCAGTTATACCCAGTATGACAGCACGGGCGAGCTGGTTGTCAGAAAGACGAATGCGCTGAATCAGGCTGTTACATTTTTATATAATGGTGTCAGTAACCCGGATGGACGCATTGTTTCTGTGACAGAAACCAGTCCTAACGGTGTATCAAAAACACAGCTGTTGAACCAGTGGGGAGAAGCAGTAGAGGCGCGTTTTGCGAATGGGACTTATCAGAAGCGTGAAACCTTATCCTGTGGCAGCAGCTCGCTGTGCTCATCGGTGAGTGGACGCTACTATACTAAATCCACTCAGTCTGGCATGGCTGCGCAGTATGAGGTGTTTGACAGATATGGCCGTAATGTGCGCAATACCAAAGCACTGGTTGATGGCAGTGTGGCGTATGAGGATATCACCTACGCCCGACACAACAACCCGGTCACCAAGACACTGCCCTATAAATTGGGAGAGACTAAGTACACGACGCGCTTCGACTTTGATGGTTACAACCGGTTAGAAAAGACGACGCTTCCCAGTGGTAAAGCGACAAGCATTCAGTATCTGGGTCATCTAACCCGGACCACGGATGTGGGTGGCAGTAATGATAACTATAGTGCCAGCAGCTACAAACGCGATGAAATGCAGGATGTGCAGGGTCGTACATTGTATAAGACAGATCCTTATACAGGCTCTAATCCGGATATTGTGAACCGCGTCAAAATTGGCTATAACGCTTTTGGCGATATCGTGAGCACGACCAACGCGGTTTATAATAGCAGCTCAGGACAGTTTAAAAACACCGCAACCACAACGCACTACGACCGTTATGGCAGAAAAATCAAGGTAGAAGATCCCAGCCGGGGGAGCTGGAAACAGTATTACAACGGCTTCGGAGAGGTTGTTAAAGAGGTGAACGGCCGCTCTGAAACAGAAGAAACCTTCTATAATAAGCTGGGTCAGGTATCACGTACTGTTCAGCTGGATAAAACCGTGTCTGGCCGTTCCCTGATCAGCTGTAATGTCTATGGCAACAGCAAATCTGCGCATAACATTGGTAAACTGACCGACTCTTATCAGTTCCGTGTGACGGGCTCAGCGGCAAGCTGCGAAAACCTAATTGCCAACAACACGGCGAGTATCAGTAAGCATTACACCTTTGATGACTTAGGTCGCCCTGAAAGCAGTGTGACTAAAAATGCCGGTGGTGAGTTTAAATCTGTGTCCAGTTATAACAGCCTGGGTCAGATTAGCCAGATGGCATTGCCAAACGGCATGTTTGTGAAGTCGTATTACACGAACGGTAAGCTGCGCAGTAACTATGATGCCGCTACGAATAAGTTGCTGAGCAAAATTGAG
>NZ_AHCD03000022.1 GCF_000238295.3 Pseudoalteromonas rubra | reverse complement strand
CACAGCGATATGCTGGGCTCAACGGTGCTGGTGACCAATGACAGCGGCAGTGCGATTGCACAGTATATTTACGACCCTTGGGGTAAACAGCAGCGGGTGTATGCGGCTTCTGAAATGGGCAGCAGCCTGTTACCACTGACACAGATGCGGGCCTTTACCGGGCACGAGCAGGTAGATCAGCTCGAGGTCATACATATGAACGGGCGTATCTATGATGCCAATCTGGGTCGATTCTTACAGGCGGATCCGTTTGTTCAGTTCCCGGATTTAACGCAAAGCCATAACCGTTACAGCTATGTGCTGAATAACCCTTTGACTTACAACGACCCGAGTGGTTACTTCCTGAAGAAGTTAATGAAGATCACGGGGCTGAGCTCACTGCTCAAGGCCATTGCGAAGATCCCCATTCTGGATGCGGCGGTCAGTATTGCGTTGGGGATATATGCGCCCTGGGCATTGCCGTTATATCAGGGGCTGAAAACCTATGCGGTAACGGGGAGTTTTGGTGCAGCACTCAAGGCCTATGTGATCTCCAGCGTGACCATTGGTGTTTCTGAAGTGATTGGAGGCGCGTTACCTTTTGAAGCGGGAGGCTTAACTGCGGTCGCGAATGTTGCTTCTCATGCGATGGTTGGGGGGATCACCTCTGTCCTACAAGGGGGCAAATTTGGTCACGGTTTTGTCAGCTCTATGGTGACGGCGAGTATGAAAGGGTTTATGAACCCTAAGACCACAAACTTTGGTAATGCCTATACCCGGACTATCATTGCTGGGCTCGTTGGAGGCACGGTCTCTGAACTCACCGGAGGTAAGTTCGCGAATGGTGCAGTCACTTCTGCCATGCAGTGGTGGTACAATGCTGAAAAGGGTGGAAAAGTAGAGCAAGAAAGAAAGGAAATTGAACAAAAATACGAGAGAGATAAGCAAAGGTTAATAGCCAAATTTGAATCCACAGTCGATGAGATGATAGAAAAAGGCTACAAATATGACGGTAGTCCTATCATCAACAATATGATGAGTTCTGTTGGTGCTTCTTACCTGGGGTGTGGTGCGCAGGCAAAATATCTAAATATTAGATTGTATAAGATGAATTATGGAAGCCTTGAACTTAGATGGGATTTCAATATTCATAGTGAGTATCTACCATTTAGGCACCAATTCGTTGTTGGTACACCACAGATTGAGGGTGTTGCACTACCGGCGGTGAGATTCGATACCTGGAAAGGGAGTTATGAGCAATATGAAGACTAATAGAAATCTAATGCTCTTTGCTGGGTGGAGTGTCTTTGCATTAAATGTTGTCACACTTATCGCAACAGTAAAAAGTAGCTTTTTAATATTTTTACTTGTCTTTACAGGCACTGCGATATTGTATTTTTCCTATATTAAAGGCAATTATGCATCACATGTATGTATCCCATATCGACTAAGTGTTGTCATAGGGGGGATTGTTTGCGTCTCAGGAGCTGTTATAGCGATACTTGGTAATTTAGGGTTTTTAGACTGAGGAATAGGCTGTATTGAGTTTATATGTGGCAATTAGTAGATAGAGATCTAATTGTTTCTTACTTAATTTTCAGCCTTCGTCGTGATAACCGCAAACTGACTAAGTGTGATAGCTAAAAACATCCATGAACGCTTTTGTGGTGTCAAGTGAATGGAGCCACGAGATAGCGAACTTTCGTTATCTCGTGTGTTCTATTTAATGTTTTGAAGCGATGTTTGAAGTTTAAAGTGTTGCTCATGAAATCCATGGACTAATAATCATTGTACTTTTCCAGCGTACTCCATGGCTTTGGGCTACGGAGCAGGAACACGGCGTTTTCCTTTTCGCATCAAGTTGAGTTTTAGCATATTGTAAACTCGCTCAACACATTTTTTGTTCCATGTTTTGCCCTGATGTCGCAGCCGTTTAAAAAGCTTAGACAATCTCCAGCGAGGGTGACGCTCTACAAGTAACAACAACGCATCGATTATCTCATCAATTGGTGGCTGTTCGTGTGTGTATTAATAGACACTTCGATCTGGTCCTGTAACCTCACAAATAAGTGCCGTACTTAACCCAAACTGGACAAGAACATGCTTAACTCACACTCTACGCTTGCTTGTGCTTAGGGCCCAAGAGCCGGCGCAATTTATGGCGGAGTTGCACCTGAGCTTAGCTCTTCTGAGACTCCTATGGTGCCTGTTCTAAATTGACGTGCGAATGAGCTGAGCGCTTTTATAATGAGTATTGTAATCAAGGGTGCCAATAAGTTTTGCGGTTGGTCAACAAGCGTTCTTTTGTTTTTCTGTCTTTGACAAAGTAGGCTCAGTGTCTATCAGTTATCAAATAATATAATATATTGTTTCTCATATTAATCATTTGTTCATTTTCCCGGTTTAGGTATAATCTCAGCCTGAATTTTGTTCAGAGAGATTGTCTTTTGTTGCGCTAAGGCTCTTTAAGGTAAATAAAACCAGTCAGGGATTTTGGAAAATATGAAAACGATAATACAAATAATAAGCTTGTTATTTCTGTTTTCCTCACTGGCACAGGCGAGTGTTGCACAGTCGCCCAGTGTCTATGAGGATAGCTCGGGAAATATCTATATTCAGTCGCCCAAGCAGTTTGTCTTAATTGCTGGTGACATTAATCTGCCTTTACACGTCTACCCCACCATGGGGTTGCTCAAACTAAGATACAGTAA
>NZ_AHCD03000021.1 GCF_000238295.3 Pseudoalteromonas rubra | reverse complement strand
AGTACTTCACGGGTCCACTGGCCGTTACTGTATCTTAGTTTGAGCAACCCCATGGTGGGGTAGACTTGTAAAGGCACATTAATATCACCAGCAATTAAAACAAACTGCTTGGGCGACTGAATATAGATATTTCCCGAGCTATCCTCATAGACACTGGGCGACTGTGCAACACTCGCCTGTGCCAGTGAGGAAAACAGAAATAACAAGCTTATTATTTGTATTATCGTTTTCATATTTTCCAAAATCCCTGACTGGTTTTATTTACCTTAAAGAAACAAAAGACAATCTCTCTGAACAAAATTCAGTCCGCGATTATACCCAAACCAGGAAAATGAACAAATGATTAATATGAGAAACAATATTGATATATTTCATTGCTAAGAGACACACGGTTCACTTTGACCACAACCGTAAAACCAAAGGATCCAATTGACCCACAGCAAACCGATTAAGCCCCTTTGATTACCACCCCCAGTTAAAACAATCTACTCAATCACATACTAATTTAGGGTAGATATGTTGCTACTCAATAAAGCCGGGTATCCGAATTTTTCCTAAATAGTCGATTTCACACCGCTTCCGCCAAGGCACTGTGATGTGGATCTGACTTCCTTTTCTAAGCTGAATGAAACCTGTTCTAATCAACTAAAGGTCACCTACAACAGCAGCCTAACCAGGGTAAAAGGTTGGTAATTTCAGGCTAAGAAAGAATTTAAAATGCAGCCAGGCGAATGATTCTTTTGGACAGGGTAATAAAGAATGCCCATGTTAATTAGGGCATTCTTGGATTCGTTGAGCACACTCAATAAGCTATCGGTATCCGTACTCAAGACACCTAGTCGTGTGTTTTCGGAAGCTATCTCTATAGGTGCTGTCGGGGTAACTTGAGCCACCCCTACAGCACTACCAAGAAAGACTCAGTCCTTTTTTAATGGTGGCGGTGGTGGAGGAAACAAAGACACTTCCCGTTTATATCGATAGGCACCATTCGTACTATTTATAATATTTAAAACAGGATCTATGCAGCCCAAGAATTCAATAATAAACTTAGCACCAGGCTCCAGTCTGGAGCGACAACCAGCATCAAACTTACCTTCCACCTCATAGTGCCTGCCATCTTCCAGCTTAGCGTTATCCTTATCAGTCAAGTTGTAAAGTAAAATTGCTTCCAACTCCCGACCACTTCTAGCGGCGTCTTCACCATAAAACATAAATACAGGGTTCCTGCGCTGTGATCTCAACAGTAACCCTGTAACCTTAATGGTCTTCCCATCGTAGCGTTCAGGGTCAACAATAACCTTAAGCAAGGAGACCCTACTGGATTCAGATAGTGCCGAAAATGAAGCCACAAAGCATGCTATACAGAAAGTTAATTTGACTAATAAGGACATGTTCCAGCTCCTGCGATTGCTGTTGCATGACTACAAAGTCCAGACCAATCATGTGCCGCTCCAGCACTCTTAAATTCTGTGACATTAAACTCCCACAAAGTCTTTCCATCTCCATAGAAATCAGGTGTTGATATATAATCTACTTTATAACCTGCACCGACAGCATAACCAGTATCAGCGGTCTTACCTGCCGAAGGTAAAAATGCAGCCTTATTGATCCCGTGTGAATGCCAGGAAGATACGTCTTTTTTACCTGTTTTGTTGTCCAATTTAATAGTGTTCCTTGGCCCACTTGTAAACAGCTCACTCAAGGTAATTTTACCGTCACTCTCAAACATTAATACACCAAATTCAGCATCATATTTACTAAGTCTAGTTTTATAAATCTCCTCATGGAGCCACTTTGCCGCTTGCTCTGTTGTATCAAATGATCCTTTTTCAGCAACTGCTTTTTTGGCATTTTTAAAATCTTCGTGAAACCCCTGAGCTTCCGAGTTGTACCACCACTGCATGGCTGAAGTGACCGCACCATTCGCAAACTTACCACCGGTTAGTTCAGACACAGTGCCCCCTACAAGACCCGCAATGATAGTACGAGTATAGGCATTACCAAAGTTTGTGGTCTTAGGATTCATAAACCCTTTCATACTCGCCGTGACCATTGAGCTGACAAAACCGTGACCAAATTTACCCCCTTGCAGAACGGAGGTGATCCCCCCGACCATCGCATGGGCAGCGACATTTGCCACATTCGCCAATGACACCCCGCTCGACGCATCAAACGGCAGCGCACCACCTATGGCTTCTGAAATGCCGATAGTCATACTAGAGATAACGTAGGCCTTGAGTGCAGCACCGAAACTGCCTGTCACAGCATAGGTTTTCAGCCCCTGATATAACGGCAATGCCCAGGGCGCATATATCCCCAACGCAATACTGACCGCCGCATCCAGAATGGGGATCTTCGCAATGGCCTTGAGCAGTGAGCTCAGCCCCGTGATCTTCATTAACTTCTTCAGGAAGTAACCACTCGGGTCATTGTAAGTCAGTGGGTTATTCAACACATAACTGTAACGGTTGTGGCTTTGCGTTAAATCCGGGAACTGAACAAACGGATCCGCCTGTAAGAATCGACCCAGATTGGCATCATAGATACGCCCGTTCATATGTATGACCTCGAGCTGATCTACCTGCTCGTGCCCGGTAAAGGCGCGCATCTGTGTCAGTGGTAACAGGCTGCTGCCCATTTCAGAAGCCGCATACACCCGCTGCTGTTTACCCCAGGGGTCGTAAATGTACTGTGCAATCGCACTGCCGCTGTCATTGGTCACCAGCACGGTTGAGCCCAGCATATCGCTGTGCGCAACCTGAGTTTTTTGTGCTTGACCCTCAACCTGGCTGATAACCACACCACCTGCATACCAGCGATGTTCAATTTGCGATGGCAAAGCACTGCCACTGCTGTCTTTACCCCCTGACTGCTTAATCAGCTCATACACCTTACCAACGTAGTACACCTGTTTCGTTTGTGAACTGCCATTCACCAGCTGTACGTCTTTACGGTAATAGCGGTTACCTGCTTCGTCATACCGGAATTCAGTATAGGTATTATTGTCCTTGGTGATTTTATAAGGCTTATCAAACTGGGTGTAGTAGAAACGACGCTGACCATCATTAACAATATTGCCATGACTATCATAAGACATGCTATAGCTGCGCTTACCACTTGCCCCCGAAACTGACATCAGCTGATATGGGTTGCTGGCATTCGTATAGTGGTAAGTCCCTACATTGGTGTTGGTTTTGATATTGCCATATGCATCATAGCTGTAGGTTTGATTGGCCAGGCGCAATGAAACACCATAACGGGTGCTGGCATGGCTTACCGTGCGGGTTTCGAGACGCTGCAGACCGTTATTTTCATAACCAAATGACTCGGTGAATTTAAACGAGTCATTGCCGACGCCCGGCTCATAATACTGACTGATACGATGACGCGTGGTGCCACGGATATCATGCTTATAATTCACCGTATACAGCGTCTGCGTCGCATTAGAAATAGAAATTGAGTCAATGAAGGCACTGTCTTTTTCAAACGACTGAGTCCGGGATACCCCACCGGCAAACGTCTGCTGTGTCACCCGGCCTTGTGCATCGACACGTTCAATTTTGCTCAACAACTTATTCGTGGCGGCATCATAGTTACTGCGCAGTTTACCATTTGTGTAATACGACTTCACAAACATGCCGTTTGGCAATGCCATCTGACTAATCTGACCCAGGCTGTTATAGCTGGAAACAGACTTAAACTCACCACCGGCATTTTTAGTCACACTGCTTTCAGAGCGACCTAAGTCATCAAAGGTATAGTGCTTACTGATACTCGCCGTGTTGTTGGCAATTAAGTTTTCGCAGCTTGCCGCTGAGCCTGTCACACGGAACTGATAAGAGTCGGTCAGTTTACCAATGTTATGCGCAGATTTGCTGTTACCATAGACATTACAGCTGACCAGGGAACGGCCAGACACGGTTTTATCCAGCTGAACAGTATGCGATACCTGACCCAGCTTAGTATAGAAGGTCTCTTTTGTTTCAGAGCGACCATTGACCTCTTTAACGACATCACCAAAACCGTTGTAATACAGCTGCCAGGTTCCCCGGCTGGGATCTTCTACCTTGATTTTTCTGCCATAACGGTCGTAGTGCGTTGTGATTGCGGTGTTTTTAAACTGCCCTGAGCTGCTATTATAAACCGCATTGGTCGTGCTCACTACGTTGCCAAACGCGTTGTAGCCAAACTTAACACGGTTCACAATATCCGGATTAGAGCCTGTATAAGGATCTGTCTTATACAATGTACGACCCTGTACATCCTGCATTTCATCGCGTTTGTAGCTGCTGGCACTATAGCTATCATTACTGCCACCCACATCCGTGGTCCGGGTTAGATGACCCAGATACTGAATGCTTGTCGCTTTACCACTGGGTAGCGTCGTCTTTTCTAACCGGTTGTAACCATCAAAGTCGAAGCGCGTCGTGTACTTAGTCTCTCCCAATTTATAGGGCAGTGTCTTGGTGACCGGGTTGTTGTGTCGGTCGTAGGTGATATCCTCATACGCCACACTGCCATCAACCAGTGCTTTGGTATTGCGCACATTACGGCCATATATATCAAACACCTCATACTGCGCAGCCACCCCAGATTGAGTGGATTTAGTATAGTAGCGCCCGCTCACCGATGAACACAGCGAGCTGCTGCCACAGGATAAGGTTTCACGCTTCTGATAAGTCCCGTCCGCAAAACGCGTCTCTACCACTTCGCCCCACTGGTTCAGAAGTTTCGTTGTTGACACGCCATTGGGGCTGGTTTCTGTAACCGACTCAATGCGTCCATCCGGGTTGCTCACGCCGTTATACAGATACGTAACAGCCTGGTTCAGCGCATTCGTCTTTCTGACAACCAGCTCGCCCGTGCTGTCATACTGGGTATAACTGGAGCGTGTCTCTGAGCCTGCGGTTACATCAATTTGCTTCACATTACCAAACGCATCGTAATGCTTTGTTTTGGTGTACTTGTTACTGGCATCACAGTGGTTCGCATTATTGCGACTCGTGGAGCTGCCCGAGCATTCAGGCGCAACGGTTTCGCTTTTCAGCATCAAGTTATCGTAGTAAGTAAACTCCGTTTTACGGGTCAAATGAGAATAAGCCAGCCCCTGCTTAGCGTATTGCAGCTGTCTCACCGAGCTTGATTTTAAACGCCCATATCTCAGATAGTCCGCCCCCGTGTAATAGGCGTTGGTTGAACTGGTGATGTGCGCCACAGTCCAGCTATCCTGGCCACTGCCCGTTGGCATATAAGTCGCCGTAGTATTGCTCGTCAGGTTACCCCATTTGTCAGTCAGTCCTGAGTCATAACTGTTGGTCACCATAATACGCTTGATGGGACGACGGGTACCATCAGTGCCTATCTGCCAGCCTTTTTCATCACTGTGACGAAGATAAACAAAGAGTGATCCCTGCTTGTCGGTATGCTGTCTCCAGGTCGAGGTTGCATGCGTGATCAGATTGTCGCCGGCATAAGATTTGGTGAACTGAGGTTTGCCCGTCAGTGGCCAGCTCTGATGATAGCGCGTCGTTGTTTTGATGTTCGTTTGCGGATCGGTGGTTTCTATTTCATAGAAGCCCTGTGGCCCGCGACCCAGTTTATCAATCTTAAACCCGGAGTATTTGTATTTAACACCCACTTGCTGGGCCGATGAACCACTGCCATTAGAATCTGAATAGACACTGCTCACCAGCCACATACCAAATTTTGGTGAGAAGAAGTTCGCATTCACCTTACCTAAGGTATTAAACGCCGGTAAATGGGTGTACACCGCGCTGTCTGATATCTTCTTATAGTTAATGTCGGTTTCAACACCGAAACCTGTGGTGACCTTGGTCAGCTTATGTGAGGCTACACTGGCGCTCAGCATCGTATTACGATAGTGCGCAAAGGTTGCATTGGACGTGGCAGCCGTACTGCTGCGCAACACATCAACCAGGCCGTCACCATCTATGTCACCAATTTTAAGCGTATGGCCGGTGCCTTTTAATTCACCACCCAGTTTGATTTCCGTGTAACCAATACTCGTGGCGCTGGTTGTTTTCCCTGTCCAGACAGTGGCCTGCATCCCATCGGTATAGGTTGTGTCAACCCAGATATAGCCCGTACCACAATTGCGCCATGACGTGGTTGTCACTTCCTCTGCTAACGCAGGCACTTCAGGTTCAATACCATGAGGCTGGCCATCCCCTACCCAGCGGCAATATCCCTCCCGCAGTACAACGCGGGTATGGTTAAGTGCGATGATATCAGCAATGTTATCCTGGTTGACATCCGCAAAGTGAACATTCCCACGGTAACTCTCAGTGCCCATTTTTGCAGAGAGGATCGACAAGCTTTTTGCCGACTGTAACGGCGCGGCTGCATTGCCAGTACCCAGGCGATATTGCCAGCCACTGTTTTTAGCAAACACCAGATCAGACAGGCCATCACCATTTAAGTCTGCAAACCGAATGTCTTCCACACCACTGAAGTCATAGTCGAACTTACTATATTCATCAGTGCCTTTACTCAATAATAGTTTGTCTTTGTAGGCGGTTGTAGAGCACCCAGGCACTCCCTGATAGCGTGGACTGTAAGTCGTTTTCAACCTGACAATGAAGTCGGATACACCATCTGCGTTAATGTCCGCACTTTTGGTGAATTTACGCTCTATTGAATGAGATGAATAGCACCCCTGGCTGCTCCGATCCGGAGAAAAGTCAGCAGTGCTAAACTCATAGAAATAATCAAGTGCACCATAGTCCCGGCCCAGGGCGTTGTCGGATTCTATGTTCTTACGATAGGCCAGCTTTCTGCCATAGCTGGATAACCAGTCAGACAAGCCATCACCGTCAATATCAACAAACATCGTGGAGCTTGAATACCCCGGAGTAAGCGCCACAGCCGAGCTGAAGGAAAGTCTTTCAACGTACTCATGCGGATAACAAATGCCTCTGCCCTGCAATTGCGTGCGGCTCAGGCTGGCTGGCTGGGAAAACGCTTCGCTACTTACGGTCTCTGCCGACTGGACTTGCTCCAAATAATCGGCGTGCATCAGCTCTGCACCGTAAGGCTGTACGCCATCATCACAGATCATATCCGACACCGTTTGCGTAGCAGGCTG